>CAYRKA010000014.1:0-30401 GCA_964424785.1 uncultured Lachnospiraceae bacterium
ACAGCCTCTTACGTGCGAGCACGACGAGTCTGTATATCTATTCCGAATCGACTGTAACAGTAACCATTTCTGAAAAAATTAAGAAATCCTTTCGTGACAAATGTAACCGTTTTGTATATACTGAGTAAAGATTATGCAACAGATGTAATTGTGGAGGCGCTGAACAG
Organism: uncultured Lachnospiraceae bacterium; assembly: GCA_964424785.1. Taxonomy (GTDB): domain Bacteria; phylum Bacillota; class Clostridia; order Lachnospirales; family Lachnospiraceae; genus Choladousia. The sequence continues at coordinate 168 of CAYRKA010000014.1, forward strand.
TTACCGACAGATTACGAAATGGTTACAGGAGACGATGCTATGAGGATGACGGGATTTTTTTGCAGAAAGAACATAGCGGCGGCAGCGGCAGTGCTTTTGGGCGTTGCAGTCTTTGCAGCTTCAGCGATGGCTTCGGAGAGCGGTTATTATGATGAATACGGCAACTGGGTTGAGGATGCGGGCGCCGGTTTCATTGAGATCTTTGGCGGCGAGGCTGCGGATGACAGCGCAGAGGCGGGAGATTCCCCGGATGCGCTGTCGGCGGATGAGGCTGCGGCTCCGATGACAGGGACATGGACGATGGGGGACGGCTGGAGCATTGACGAATCAGCAGGTACGCAGAGCGCCCCGGTTTACAAGAAGTCCGATTGTATCGGCCTTACCGATACCTCGACGATCACCTGCAGCTACGTGGATACGAATTATTCGACGCTTGAGTATGAGCAGCTGCGTGATATGCTGACGAACAATCTCCTTTACAGCAACGTCAACGCGCAGATCAGCGCGAGCGCCGTCTACACGGAGGCGAAGGATTATCTCTACATTCTGATTGTTGATGATACGGCGGAGCTCTACCGCGATATATACCACTATGTTGTCGGGGATTACAGATGTTTCCTTGTGCAGGTCCGCGAGTACCGCAGCGAGGCGGAGGCAGCGACGGCTGCCGGGACACAGACCCCGCAGGAGGTCGGGCAGAAGGCTGCTGAGAGCTTTGTATGGAACATATAGCATTTGATGGACGCAGGGCGGCAGCCGTCACGGGAGCGCAGGCTCCGGGCGGCTGCCCTTTTCTGTGCGCAGGCCAGCGAGAGGTATATTGCTGCTGACGCAGCACGCCTTCGCGCGGCGGGCAGGTCAGATTGCATCTTCCCTGCTTGATTGCACACGAGGGCGTAAGGAGGAGAATTATTATGATACAGGATATTGGCGCGGGGGTTTACCGCAATGAATACAGGCCGGTTCCGGCCGGGCCGGACGACCGCATAATCTGCTGCAGGGGCAGGGAGCTCTTTGTGCGGTATGAGGACGGGCAGCTCACATTTCTGACGTACCGTGAGGTGACCAGATGTGTTCCGTCTCTTGCCGGCCAGGAGACCTACCTGTTTTCCGTGGCTGGCATCCGATATTATCTGTTCCGGGATGTCAGGACAGAGCATCTCACAGGGGAAGCTTCCGGCGCACGCGCCTTGCGCTCTGCGGACTGGATGCAGGCCGACGGGGGAGGAGAGGTATTCTCGCCCTCTCATTTTCCAGGCTTTTCCTGGGAGAAGATCAACATCCTGCGCGGCGCGCAGCCGCAGGAGGCAGCATTCGCAGGCGTGACAGGCTGCCAGCTCGCGGACTGGTATGCGAGCCGCCGCTTCTGTCCGCGCTGTGGTCACCTGATGGAGCACGATGCAGCCGAGCGCATGATGCGCTGCCCGGCCTGCGGCCAGATGGAATATCCGAAGATCTGCCCGGCGGTTATCGTCGGCGTGGTGGACGGCGACCGCCTGCTGCTGACAAAGTATGCAGGGCGCGACTATACGCATTATGCGCTGGTCGCCGGGTTTGCTGAGATCGGGGAGACGATCGAGGAGACGGTCGCGCGCGAGGTGATGGAGGAGACCGGCCTGCGCGTAAAGGACCTGTGCTATTACAAGAGCCAGCCGTGGTCGTTTTCCGGCACGCTGCTGTTCGGATTCTTTGCCGGGCTCGACGGTGACGCGGCAATCCGGCTCGATGAGAACGAGCTTTCAGAGGGGCGCTGGTGTACGCGCGAGGAGATCCCGGCGGACGACGGCGTCAGCCTGACGCGGGAGATGATGCGTATCTTTAAAGAACACGGCGGAGAGGTTCTGCAGCGCTGTTGGTCACAGAATGAACAGTAATTTTATAGCAGAGGGAGAAATCTTGTGTTCCCGCAGGTTTTGTACTATAATAACCCGGGAATCAGCTTTTGACGGGTAAATCAACATATAGAAGGAGGATATTGTTATGGATATTATCTGCATGGGTGAGATGCTGATTGACTTTACACCGGGCAAGGAGCCGCGCAGCTACGTCTGCAATCCCGGCGGAGCGCCGGCGAATGCGTGCATCGCGATCGCGCGCAACGGCCTTGAGACGGGATTCCTCGGCAGACTTGGCAATGATGATTTCGGCCGTCTTCTGAAGAAGACGCTCGAGGAGAATCATGTACAGGTGCTTTGTCCGGAGCTTACGGATGAGGCGGTCACGACGCTCGCCTTTGTGACGCTCTACGAGGGCGGCGAGCGTTCCTTCACATTCGTGCGCAAGCCGGGCGCGGACATCCTGCTTTCCAAAGAGGATGTGGACGAGGAGAAGATCCGATCCGCGCGCATCCTGCAGGCCGGTTCGGTCGGTATGTCCGCGGAGCCGAGCCGCGAGGCCCATTTCTATGCGATGGAGCTTGCGAAGAAGAACGGGACGCTCGTCAGCTACGATGTGAACTACCGCAACATGATCTGGAGCTTCGACGATGCGAAAGCCGTCGTCGACCGTGTGCTTCCATATGTCGATCTGCTGAAGGTATCGGACGAGGAGCTTGACTTCGTCGGCGGCGAGGCGAACATCCCTGCGGTGATGAAGGAGAACGGCATTTCTGTTGTGATCGAGACGCTCGGCTCCAGGGGCGCGAAATACTTCTTCGCAGGCAAGGAAGGCACCGTGGAGGGCCACAAGGTCAAGGCTGTCGACGCGACAGGCGCAGGAGATGCATTCTGGGGCGGCTTCCTGTCGAAGCTGCTGATGAGCGGCGTGAATACGGCAGCCGACCTGAATGAGAAGCTGATCCGCGCGGCACTTGAATATGGCAATGCATCCGGCGGGCTGTGCGTCCAGAAGATGGGCGGGATCCCGGCGCTTCCGAAGCGGGAGGAGATTGAGGCATTTTTAGCATCCTGAGAATCTGGTAAGGTATGGTGAGTGATTATGTATAAGGAAAAGATTGACGCGTACATTGACAGCAAGAAGGACGAGATGCTTGCGGACCTTGCGGGTCTTGTGCGTATTGACAGCCAGAAGCGGGAGCCCGCTGAGGGCAAGCCGTTCGGCGAGGGGCCCGCGCAGGCGCTCGCGCTCGCACAGGCAATGATGGAGAAATACGGTCTTTCCGTAAAGAATTATGACAATTATGTGGTGGCGGGTGATCTGAACGGCGCGCCGAAGCAGCTCGATATCCTGGCGCATCTGGACGTCGTGCCGGTGACACAGGACTGGACCGTGACACAGCCGTTTGAGATGAAGATCGTCGGGGACAGGGTTTATGGCCGCGGCACGGCGGATGACAAGGGGCCTGCAGTCGCGGCGCTGTACGCGCTGCGCGCGGTGAAGGAGCTGAATATCCCGCTCTCGAAGAGTGTCCGCCTGATCCTCGGCTCCGACGAGGAGTGCGGCTCAAGCGACCTGAAGCATTATTTCAGCATAGAGCAGGAGGCGCCGTACACCTTTACGCCGGATGCGGAGTTCCCGCTGATCAATATCGAGAAGGGCTCCCTGCGCGGCAGCTTCACGGCTGATTTTACAGACGGGCTGCAGCTCCCGGGTGTGGTGAGCTTTCAGAGCGGCGACAAGATCAATGTCGTGCCGCAGCGCGCATCGTTTGTAGTTGCGGGGCTGGATGAGGCTGTGATCAGAAAGGCCGCAGGGCAGGTGACGCAGGAGACGGGCGTGACCTTTGCCATCCGCAGGAAAGAGGATTGCAATGCAGAGACTTATGAGGTGGCTGCCCGCGGCATGGCCGCGCACGCATCGACACCGCAGGAGGGGAAAAATGCCCTGACTGCGTCGCTGCGCCTGATCGCGGAGCTGCCTCTGGCGGACAGCGAGGGACTGCGTGCCCTGCGCGCGCTTGATACGCTGCTCCCGTATGAGGATACGTGCGGCAAGTCGCTGGGCATCTTCCGCGAGGATGAGGCTTCCGGCGCAGTGACGGTATGCTTCAGCCTGATCGATTATACGTCGGAGCATCTGTCAGGAGCGTTTGATTCGAGGCTGCCGCTTGGCTGTGACGCGGAGAATACACAGGAGCCTGCCGTGAAGCGCTTTGCGCAGTATGGCCTTGCGCTCGACGCCCCGATCGGGAAGCCGCATTGCGTGCCGGGAGATTCCGATTTTGTGAAGACATTGCTCTCGAGCTACGAGCGCTACACCGGCGTGAAGGGCGAGGCGCTCTCCACCGGCGGCGGGACGTACGTCCACAATCTGGAGCGCGGCGTAGCCTTCGGCTGCGGAATGCCGGGCATCGACAATCATATGCACGGAGACGACGAATTCATGGAGATCGGGACGCTGGTCATGAGCGCGAAGATCTTTGCGGACGCGATTGTGAAGCTTTGCTCATGAGAAAACAGGGGATAGGCGCTGTCACTCCACGAGCCTGATCCCCTCAATATCCGACCCAATCATCATCGAGTAATTCGTATAATACACCACGAATCCCGGTTTCGCCCCGTTCGGTTTCTTCACGTGTTTTTTTTCTACATAGTCGATCTCGACCTTGTCCGCCCCGCGGTTTTTGGAGTAGTGGGCGGCGAGGCGGGCGGCTTCCTCAAAGGTGCGGTCCGGGAGCTCGGCCCCGTTCGCCTTGACGATCACGTGGGAGCCCGGTGCGCCCTTTGCGTGGAACCACCAGTCGCCGCCGGACGCGATCTTGAAGGTCAGCTCGTCATTCTGGTAATTGTTTTTGCCGACATACATATCGAAGCCGTCCGACGATACATAGTGGAAGGGCTTCGAGGTGATTTTGACCCTCTTGCCGGTGTATTTGCGGCGGATGTAGCCCGCGTCTGTCAGTTCTTCTTTCACCTGCACCAGATCATCCTCTGAGAGCGCCATATCCATGAACGTGCAGATCGATTCGAGCTGCGCGATCTCGTCCTCAGTCTCCTTGATATGTTCCGTGAGCGCTTCGCAGGTGCGCTTGAGCTTGCCGTATTTGTCAAAATATTTTTTTGCGTTCTCCTGCGCCGTCTTTGTCGGATCGAGCGGGATTGTGACCGTCTCGTCCGTGTAGTAGTTGACTGCCTCGAAGCTCTCTGCGCCGGGCTTGGCGCTGTAGCCGTATGTGTTGAGCAGCTCGCCGTAGATCCGGTACTGGTCGCGCTTCTCCGTGTCCTTTAGCTGGCGGCGCTGCAGCTCGTGCTTCTTGCGGCAGCGGTCGAGCGCGGTGGCCGCGATGCGCCGCAGGTCGGACGATTTCTGGCGCACGCGCGTCACGGTATTTTTCATCGCATAGTACGTCTCGAGCATCTGTGAGGCAGTCTCAAACGGAACGGATTCCTTGTCCGCATACATGGTAAGCGGGAGGGAAGCGAACTCGAGCGGCGTATTGTCCGTGTCATAAATGATCGTGGGAGAATAGTTTTTCGCTTTCACATCCTCCATCATCAGCTCAAAAATATGGCACAGATGGATCTGCGCGTTTTCCTGGATGGAGTTCGCGCTCTGCGACGACTCCAGAGACGCCCTGTGGCAGAGTTCCTCCGCGATTACGGGGCTGATGCCGGTGTAGGACGTGTAGATTGCCTTTGCGAGGCTCATCGGTTTGGAGAAGACCATGCGGCGGAACTCCTCACGGGATGTATGGAGCGGATCACATTTTTCCTGTGTGACCGCGATGAAATACTGCCTCCCCGGCAGCACCTCGCGCACCGAGCTCGTCTGTGCGCCGATGTGCTTGATACTGTCAATGATCATGCCGTCGCCGTTGCAGAAAATGAGGTTGCTGTGCTTCCCCATGAGTTCCAGGATCAGCTCGGCCCGGCACTTGTCGCCCATCTCGTTGAAATGCTCGATTTCAAAATGGATAATCCGCTCCAGCCCGGGCTGCCGGACAGCGAGAATCCGTCCGTTTGCGATGTGCTTGCGCAGCAGCATACAGAAATTCGGCGCGGTCATCGGCGACGGCTTGTTTGCCTGCGTCAGATAAATGAGCGGCAGGCTCGCCCCCGCCGAGAGCAGCAGCCTGTACTGCCCCTTCGGCCCCTTGAAAGTCAGCAGCAGCTCGTCCGCCTCCGGCTGCGCGATCTTGCTGATCCGCGTCCCGGTCAGCAGCCCATTCAATTCGTAAACTATATTAGAAATCACGATTCCGTCCAGTGCCATATGAAAGTCCCTCCGTTAGAAGCAGATAGCCTCCGCTGCGTCCGATGTCGTAATAAAAATCCGCCACACCCCATCATACCAGAAATTCCCCAAAAGCACAATTATTATTGACGCCCCCCGTTCAATCGTTTATAATTAAGTACAGTATGGTTAATTATGCCATCCTTCCCGTTTGCCGTATTTTTGCGGTTCGTCAGCCGGGGTGGCAGGAGAGGACACAGCAATGATTAAGAGCATGACAGGCTTTGGCAGGTGCGAGAACCTCCAGGGCAACCGGAAATTTACGGTTGAGATGAAAGCGGTGAATCACCGCTATTTTGACGTTAATATTAAAATGCCGAAGAAATTCAGCTATTTTGAGGCTGCGGTCCGCAGTGTGATGAAGACGTATATCCAGCGCGGCAAGGTCGATGTCTACGTGATGTACGAGGATTTCGGCGGACAGCAGGCAGCGCTCCGGTACGATGAGAGCCTTGCAGCCGAGTACCTGAAGTATTTTCGGCTGATGTCAGAGAAGTTCGGGCTGGAGGACGATATCCGTGTCTCGTCGCTCGCCGGATGCCCGGATGTTTTTACGATGGAGGAGCCGGATGTTGATGAGGATGAGATCTGGTCAGAGCTTGAGAAAGCCCTGCGCGGCGCCTGCGCACAGTTCGTCGCGTCGAGGGAGCGCGAAGGTGAAGCGCTCAAGACAGATATTCTTGACAAACTCGCCGGAATGGACGAAAATGTAACTCTGATCGAGGAACGTTATCCGCAGATCATAGACGGGTACAGGGCGCGCATTACGGACAAGGTGAAGGAGCTCCTGGGCGACGCGCAGCTCGACGAGGCGAGGCTGGCCTCGGAGGTGGTGCTGTTTTCAGACAAGATCTGTACGGACGAGGAGACAGTGCGGCTGCGCAGCCATATCTCGGCGATGCGCGAGTCGCTGGCCTCGGGAGGCAGTGTGGGGCGCAAGCTCGACTTCATCGCGCAGGAGATGAACCGCGAGGCAAACACGATCCTGTCCAAGGCGAACGACCTTGAGACGTCGAATATCGCGATTGACCTGAAGACGGAAATTGAGAAGGTGCGGGAGCAGATCCAGAATATTGAGTAGGTCCCGCAGGGATGCGTATGTTCCTGTTTTACAAGGAGGCAGGTATGGCTGGTTTGGTAAATATTGGCTTCGGCAATCTGGTGAACGGGACCAAGATCACCGCCGTGGTGAATCCCGACGCGGCCCCGGTCAAGAGGCTCGTCCAGAATGCCCGGGAACAGCAGAAGGTGATCGACGCGACGCAGGGCCGGCGCACAAAGTCTGTCATTATCATGGAGACGGAGCAGGTCGTGCTCTCGGCGATGCAGCCGGATACGATCGCGAAGCGTTTCACGGCGAGCCATCTGCCGGAGGGACAGAAGGGAGACGAAGCATGAACAGGAAGGGGATCCTTGTGGTGGTATCCGGCTTTTCCGGGGTCGGCAAGGGGACGCTGATGCGTCAGCTGACAGAGCGTTACGGGTACTATTCCCTGTCGGTCTCCGCGACGACTCGTGCGCCGCGTGAGGGTGAGGAGGACGGTAGGGAATACTTTTTCCGCACACAGGAGGAATTTGAGAGGCTGATAGAGGAGGACCGCCTGATCGAGTATGCGTGCTATTGCGGCAATTATTACGGGACGCCGCGGGATTACGTGGAGGACCAGATAGAGCAGGGCAGGGATGTGATTCTCGAAATAGAACTCCAGGGGGCCATGAAGATCCGGGAGCAGTACCCGGATGCGCTGCTGTTGTTTGTGATGCCCCCGGATGCGAAGACGCTGGCCGACAGGCTGCGCGGCCGCGGCACGGAGGATGAGGATATCATCCAGGCCAGGCTTGCCCGCGCTGTCGAGGAGGCGCAGGGAGCGGAGCAGTATGATTATATGATTATTAATGATGATCTTGAGAAGAGCGTGGAGGAAATGCACCGCGTGATCGACAGTCAGCATAATATGATAAACAGGAATCTTGATTTTGTGCGGCAGATCAGGGAAGATCTGGCACAGTTTGCGAAAGGAGAATAATTATTATGTTACATCCGTCTTATTCCGATTTAATGAAGGTAGTCAACAGCGGGGTTGGGGAGGGCGATACGCCGGTTGTCAACAGCCGCTACTCGATCGTGCTTGCGACGGCGAAGCGTGCGCGCCAGATCATTGCGCGCCAGTCCAGGGATGACCTGAATGTGGCCAAGGTATCCAAGCCTCTTTCCAAGGCAGTTAAGGAGCTGAACGAGGGCAAGCTTAAGATCCTGGCGGAGGCTGACGAGACGGAGGAAGAGATCCTTGTGGCGGAGGAGCTGCAGGAGCAGCCGGAAACGCCGGTACAGGAAGAAGCGCCTGCGGCGGAGTAGCGGCGTGACAGCCCGGTCCTGCCCGGACTCTCATATGCGCACAGGGCGGCAGGGAGATTTCAGCGGCGGAACCGCTGCCGCCCCGGCGCGGGCGGACAGGGCCGATGGCTCTCCCCTGTCCGATCGCGGAGGCGCTACTGATGATGCACTGCGAAGTGTGTTGCCATACGGGGATGGCAGGATCCTGATGGCGGCGGCAGCTTCGCCTGAAGAAGGAGGAATCACCATGAAAGAGGTGAAGCAGTTCAGCAAGAGCTATATTTTTGTATCCGCCCTTTATGTGGCGTTCGGCATCCTGCTGCTCGCGTGGCCGGCGATTTCCGTGAAGATGATCGGCACTGCGCTGGGCATTGCGATGGTGGTGCTCGGAATTACCTATGGCATTATTTATTTTACGAAGGACAATCTCTCCGGTTTCCTGCAGATGGACCTTGTGATCGGGATTGTCTGCCTGGCATTCGGCCTCTTTATCCTGCTGAACCCTGATTTCCTGACGTCGGTCCTGCCGTTTGCGATGGGGATTATCCTGCTGCTCGGCGCGGTTGTCAAGCTTCAGAGCACGTTCAGCATGAAGCGCCTGGGTTTCCGCAAATGGTTCGTTGTCCTGATCTGCGCGGCCCTGATCGTGGCGCTCGGCATTGTCCTGTTGTGCAATCCGTTTGCCGACGAGAAACAGATGCTGACGTATATCGGGATTTGCCTGATCCTCGACGGACTGACGAATCTGGTCAGCCTGATCTGCATCCAGGTGCGTGTAAAGAAGCTTACCAGGATCCAAAGGGAGAACCCGGATATCGACCTGAAGGATCTGATTGAGCAGCAGAAGGGATCGCCGGCAGAGGGGACGATTGTTCCGTCAGAAGGAGAGACGGCGGAGGAGAACAGCCGTATATGAACAGGAAGATTCTATTTATATCGCTTGGCTGCGACAAGAATCTCGTCGATTCCGAGGAGATGCTCGGCCTTTTGCGGAAGGATGGATATTCCTTTACCGACGATGAGACGGAGGCGGATGTCATTGTGATCAATACGTGCTGTTTCATCGGCGACGCGAAGGAAGAGAGTGTCCGGACGATCCTGGAGATGGCTGAGTACAGGAAGAACGGGAACTGTAAGGCTCTGATTGTGACGGGCTGTATGGCACAGCGTTACCGCCGGGAGATCCTTGACGAGATAGAGGAGGTTGATATGGTGCTCGGCACAACTGCCTGCGATGCTATCGTACAGGCGGTTGATGAGGCGCTTGGAGGCAGCCGCAGGGTGGAGATGAAGCCGCTCGACCGGCTCCCGGAGGCAGGCGGCGGGCGCGTCGTGACGACGGGCGGACATTACGCCTATCTGAAGATCGCCGAGGGCTGCGATAAACACTGCACCTACTGTATTATCCCGAAGCTGCGCGGCCCCTACCGCAGTGTCCCGATGGAACGCCTCGTTGCGCAGGCGCGGGAGCTCGCGGGCCAGGGGGTGAAGGAGCTGATTCTCGTCGCGCAGGAGACGACAGTCTACGGTGTAGACCTGTATGGGGAGAAATCGCTGCACATTCTTCTGAAAAAGCTCTGTGCGGTCAGCGGCCTCCGGTGGATCCGGATACTTTATTGTTATCCGGAGGAGATCTATGACGATTTGATCGAGACCATGCGCACGGAAGAGAAGATCTGCCATTATCTTGACCTGCCGATCCAGCATGCCTCGGATGCGGTATTGAAACGGATGGGGCGGCGCACGACGCGTGCGGATCTGACGCGGATCATTGCGCGTCTGAGGGAAGAGATCCCGGACATTATCCTGCGCACGACTTTGATCGCGGGATTCCCCGGAGAGACGCAGGAACAGCATGAGGAGCTAATGGATTTTATCGATGAGATGGAATTCGACCGGCTCGGCGTGTTCACGTACTCCCGGGAGGAGGACACCCCGGCTGCGTCGATGCCCGGCCAGATCGCCGAGGAGACGAAGCTTGCCTGGCAGGAGGAGCTCATGGAGCTGCAGCAGGAGATCGCGTTTAACCGGGCGGAGGATATGGCAGGCCGTATCGTGACCGCGATGGTCGAAGGGCAGGTGGCGGATGAGAATGTTTATGTGGCGCGGACGTACGGCGATGCGCCGGATGTCGATGGCCTGCTGTTTCTGCATACGGATGAAGTGCTGATGACCGGAGATTTTGTGAGGGCGCGGGTCATCGGCGCCGCAGAATACGATTTGATAGGAGAGATCGCAGATGAATTTACCGAATAAACTGACGGTTTTGCGCGTTTGCATGGTGCCTGTGTTTGTGGCCCTGATGCTCGCGGCTCCGGGAGGGGCCGGGAAATGGGCGGCTGCGCTTATATTCATCGCAGCGAGTGCGACAGACTGGCTTGACGGGTATCTTGCGCGGAAGAATAATCTGGTGACGGATTTCGGGAAATTCATGGATCCGATTGCCGACAAGCTGCTCGTCTGCTCGGCGCTGATCTGTCTGGTAGAGCAGGATAAGCTGGCTGCGTGGATGGTGATTATCATCATAGGGCGTGAATTTATCATCAGCGGTTTCCGCCTCGTGGCCTCTGATAAAGGGACGGTGATCTCGGCCAGCTACTGGGGCAAGTCCAAGACAGTGTCCCAGATGGCGATGGTGATCCTGCTGATCCTCGACCTCGGCGGCGTGTTTGATACGATCACACAGCTTGTGACGTGGATCGCACTGGCGCTTACTGTCTTGTCCCTCGTGGATTATCTGTGGAAGAACCGGTCGGTGCTTGATGGGGGGATGTAAGGATGAGAGAGGCGGAAATGCTTGTGGGGCTTCTGGCGGAGCGCCATATGACCGTGACAGCGGCAGAATCCTGTACAGGAGGGCTGGTCGCGGCGGCTATAACGTCTGTGCCGGGCAGCTCGGCCGTGCTGAAACGCTCGTATGTCACTTATTGTGACGACGCGAAGCATGATCTGGTCGGCGTCCGGCGCCATACGCTCAGGAAATATACGGCAGTCAGTGCGCAGGCTGCCGCAGAGATGGCTCGGGGCGGCGCGAAACGCGCTCATGCGGACTGCGCCGTATCCGTTACCGGCTATGCCGGGCCTCCTGCCGGGAATGAGCCGGTCGGGCTTGTCTATATCGGCTGCCATGTAAACGGCAGGACATATGTGAAAAAGTGGGAGTTTGAGGGGAACCGGGCTGCGGTGCGCATTCAGGCGCGGGATATGGCGCTTGCGTCATTGCTTGTATTGTTGCGCCATTAAGAATTATACTTATGATAAGCAGGCCGCAGACGGCGTGTAACCCGGAGGCAGGAATGAAGAAAGTAGTTGTGTGGGCGGACAGGAACAGGGAAAAGCTATGGTTTTCCGCACTGCTGAATGTTTTTTTCCTGGTGTTGATTCTCATCCTGTTTCGCCCTATATACGAGACAAATGATGATATCGGCATCAGCAATATGGTAAACGGGGCGAAAGGAACCTATGACCCGCACCTTGTTTTTTCACACTATTTTTTCGGCCTGTTGCTGTCGGCCCTCTATCGTCTGGCAGGGAGCGTCCCGTGGTATGCCGTGCTGCAGTATACCGTTTTGTTTTGCGCGTTCATTGCCGTCACCTATGTGCTGATACACAGGCTGGGAGGCAGCTCCGGCATCTGGATTGCGCTGATCGTCCTGACCGTTTTCGGCTATGAGGGCTATGTTTCCCTGCAGTTTACGAAGACTGCGGGGATTGTGTCCTCTGCGGGGATGCTGGTGGTATTTGACGGCGCGGACCGGGAGCGGGTCCGGTATGGAGAGCTTATCTGCGGGATCGTGCTGGCGTGTATCGGTTCTATGTACCGATATAACCAGTTTTTTGCCGAAGCGCTTCTGATGACGGGGATCGGAGTTTGTTTCCTCCTGGTCTTGCACCGCAGGGAACGCGGCCTTCGCCTGAGGATGTTCGTCCGCTGCATCCTGTCGTTCGGTGCGCTGCTTGTGCTGGTATTGGGACTTTACCGCATCGACCGGTATGTCTATCAGAGCGACCCGGACTGGGCGCAATACCAGGCGTACAACAGGGTGCGTGCGAAGCTTTACGATTTCGGCTTCCCCGACTATGATACACATGGAGAACTTTATCAGGAGCTTGATATCAGCAGGAAAGCGCTGCAGATGTACCGTGACTGGAACCATATGGACACGGAGAAGCTCACGACGGAGGTCATGCAGAGGCTCGAGGAGAGCAAGGAGCCGCGCGCGTTTGACCGTGCGTTCCTGGATGATTTTTTTGAGACGTTTCCGATCGGTTTCTTTACGATTCCTGTGTTCTATGGGTTCCTGCTGATCTGCGTGTTCTGGCTGTTCTGGGGGAACCATTGCCGGGAGGAGATTGCCGCGCTTCTTTATGAGGCGCTGGTCACAGGCGCTATTTATCTGTATCTGTTTTATGAAGGCCGTTATCTTTACAACCGTGTCGATGTAGGGCTGTGGTTTGCTGCCACCCTCGTAGTGCTGTGGACCTTCCGGCAGGGGGAAACCTGTTTCCCGGACAGGATCGGGCTTGTATTATTTCTGGCAGTTACTGTTTTTAACCAGCGCGACTGGAGCAAGCTCTGGCGTGTGAACAGTGAGGATGCGGTTTCCGAAATGCTGGAAGCGCGCTCCGTGATAGAGGAGATCGGCAATGACACGGAGCACCTGTACCTGGCAAAAGCGAAGACAATCTCGTATGCGAAGAGCTATGGTGTGTTTGACCAGGCGCCCCTTGGGATGGCGCGCAACCTGTATCCGCTCGGCGGCTGGGCTTCCGCTACGCCTGTGTTTTCCGATATCCTCTCGGAATACGGGGTAGATAACCCGTTCCGGGATATCGTCGGCAATGATTCGGTTTATCTGATTGACAGCAATATCAAGCAGACAATGAACTATATCCATACTTACTATGATGAGGATGCCAAGGCCGTGCTGATAAAAAAGATTGGCAGCTACAAGGTTTATCAGATCTTCGACAGCCCCGAAGAGGCTTCTGAATATACGGAACCCGTCGACAATGATTAATGGAAAGGAACGTAGTTTATGAAAAAGTTTTTAAAGGCGCTGGCTTCGATGCTGGTGATGGCTGTGTTGTTTATCCTGCCGGTGCAGACGGCGCTTGCGGCGAATACGCCCGGCAATGTGAAACAGCTCAAGGTGCAGGCCGTGTCGGATACCTCAGTGAAGCTCACATGGACCGGGGCATCCGGGGCGACCGGATATATCGTTTACCGGGTCAACACTGAAACAGGGGCGCTCACGAAGGTGGGTACGACAACAAACACCTCGACTACGGTCAAGAAACTTAAGGTCGATAAAGAGTATACGTTCAAGGTGCGCGCATACCGCAAGGTGAAAAAGAAAACATATTACAGTACAGCGGATTCGCCCCGGGCATCGATCACCCTTTCTATGCTGACACCGGCCAAGGTGAAGAACCTGCGGGTCGGGAGCTATGGGAACAAGACGGCGTACCTCAAATGGAACGAAGCGAAAAACGCGACCGGCTACGCAATCTACCGTTATGACGCGTCGACGGAGGAATACAAGCGCATCGCGAAGACTACGGATACCACTTATCTGGCGAAGAACCTGAAGGTCGGGACGACGTACAAGTTCAAGGTGCGCGCATACCGTAAAGTGCAGGGGCAGACGAAATACGGAGACTATTCGGAGACTGTGAGCGCGAAGGGCAAAAAGGTTGATATTTCGAATATCAAGGGCCGCCTGTTTTCGGCTGTCATGAAGACAAACGGCAAGGCAAAGGTGGCGTCGACCGGCAAGACGATCACGATTGCGGCAGGTACCAAAATCGCTGCCACCTCGCAGAGCCAGGCGGAGATCACGGCGTACCTGATGAAGGACGGGACGAAGATCAAGATCAAGGGCTCGTATCTGTCGACCGGGAACCTGCATACGTCTAAGAAGTCGTATACGAAATCGCAGAAGGAAGCCTTTGTCAATGTGAAGGGCTACAGCAGCCCGTCGAAGTATCTGATCTGGATCAACCAGTACACACTGACGCTGACGATCTTCAAAGGCTCCAAGGGTGAGTGGAAACAGGTCATGACAGATTCGTGCGTGGTTGGGGCTTACGGACATACGGGCGTCGGCGTTTATTCCATCAAGAAGAAGACGACGCATTACGGCGGACCGTGCATTTTCTTTACATGGAGCACAAGGCTGAACTCGGGCAATGCGTTCCACAAGAGAATTGACGCCAATACGCAGGCCCCGGTATCCGGCGGATGCGTGAGGCTTGCCGACGGTATCCTGAACTTTATGAATGCGAACTGCCCGATCGGGACGACGGTGGTATCTTATTGATGCCGATCGGACAGGGGAGGGCCGTCGGCCTTATCCGCCCTGAATGCAGCAGAATCGGATAGGGGAGTTTACCGACCCTATCCGCCCGCGCAGCCCGCGTGCTGCGTCAGCAGCAATATACCTCTCGCGGCGTGCGCATAAAAAGGACCCCTCCCGGGGACCTGGAATACGGCTCCGGGAGGGGTCCTTGGCTGAATAATGTCGGAATAAACAGGAATGTCATTTCTTCAGAGCTTCTGCCATCTTCATTGCCCTTACCTTCAGCGGCAGTCCAAACAGTGTGATGAAACCGCTCGCGTCATGGTGGTCATACAGGTCTCCCGTTGTGAACGAGGCGAGGGACTCATTGTACAGTGAGTACGGAGAGGTCGTCCCGGCTTTGATGATGTTGCCCTTGTAGAGCTTGAACTTCACCTCACCGGTCACGTATTGCTGCGTCACATCGACGAACGCCTGGATTGCCTCACGCAGCGGCGTGAACCACTTGCCCTCGTAAACGATCTGCGCGAACTGGCTGCCCAGCTTCTTCTTGGCCTCCATCGTCTCGCGGTCGAGGATCAGCTCCTCGAGCTGGTCATGCGCCGCCATCAGGATCGTGCCGCCGGGAGTCTCATAGACGCCGCGGGACTTCATGCCGACTACGCGGTTCTCAACAATATCAACGATGCCGATGCCGTGCTTGCCGCCAAGCCTGTTGAGCTCCGTGATGATCCCGGAAACCTTCATCTCTTTGCCGTTTAGAGTCTTCGGGATGCCGGCTTCGAAGGTCATCGTCACATACTCGGGCTCGTCGGGAGCCTGCTCCGGCGTCACGCCGAGCACGAGCATACTATTGTAATTCGGCTCGTTCGCCGGATCCTCGAGCTCAAGCCCTTCGTGGCTGATGTGCCAGAGGTTGCGGTCGCGGCTGTAGCTATGGCTGTGGTCGAACGGAAGATGGATACCGTGAGCCTCGCAGAACGCGATCTCATCATCACGGGACTGCATCTTCCAGAGGTCTGTCATACGCCACGGCGCGATAATCTTGAGATCCGGGGCAAGCGCCTTGATGCCCAGCTCGAAACGGATCTGGTCATTGCCCTTGCCGGTAGCGCCGTGGCAGATCGTCGTAGCCCCCTCTTTGCGGGCAATCTCAACGAGACGCTTCGCGATAGCGGGGCGGGCCATGGAGGTGCCGAGCAGATATTTGTGTTCATATACTGCGCCGGCCTTCACACATGGCATGATGAAATCGTCGCAGAATTCATCTACAATATTCTCAATGTATAATTTGGAAGCGCCGGAAAGCTTCGCACGCTCGTCGAGCCCATCGAGCTCGCTGCCCTGCCCGCAATCAATGCAGCAGCAGATCACTTCATAATCAAAGGTTTCCTTGAGCCATGGAATCAGCGCTGTCGTGTCCAGTCCGCCTGAATAAGCAAGAATTACCTTTTCTCTCATAATATGCAGTCCTCCTCATGATAGCTGTATGCCTTATCCCGCGACGCGCGGGCTTTTGATTCGTCTGCAAGTATACAGCAACCATCATAAAGATTCAAGCATAAAATTCTTTTCGGTATAAATATACACTCTAAAAAGTCTTTACTTTCTTTCCCCGCTGGTATATCATAGGTAAAATCGGATGCGGGAGGAATTTTTATGAGGATATGTCCTGTTGCATCCCGCACAAAAGGAGGAATAGTTGCGCATGATAAAGGCAGGGATTATCGGGTCGACCGGCTATGCGGGCGCGGAGCTGGCGAGGCTGCTGCTCGGCCACAGGGAGACGGAAATTGTCTGGTATGGCTCAAGAAGCTATGTTGGCCGGAGCTACGCTTCGGTTTACCAGAATATGTTCCGGCTCGTAGACAGCAAATGCCTGGATGACAATATGGAGGAGCTGGCACGTCAGGCGGATGTGATTTTCACGGCGACACCGCAGGGATTATGTGCTTCGCTTGTAAATGAGGAGATCCTTTCCGGGACAAAGGTGATCGACCTGAGCGCGGATTTCCGCTTGAAGAATGTAAAAATATACGAGGAATGGTATAAAATCAAACATGCTGCGCCGCAGTTCATCGACGAGGCGGTGTACGGCCTGTGCGAGCTCAACCGGGAGAAGATTCGGAATGCAAGGCTTGTGGCGAACCCCGGCTGCTACCCGACCTGCAGTATCCTGACGGCCTATCCTCTTGTGAAGGAAGGGCTGATCGATCCGTCGACCATTATCATCGATGCGAAGTCCGGGACGTCCGGGGCCGGGCGCGGAGCGAAGACTGACAATCTGTTCTGCGAGGTCAATGAAAACATCAAGGCATATAGCGTCGCGTCGCACCGGCATACACCCGAGATCGAAGAGCAGCTCGGCTATGCGGCGGGGAAGCCGGTGACTTTGAGCTTTACGCCGCACCTTGTCCCGATGAACAGGGGTATCCTGGTGACAGCGTATGCGTCCCTGGCACGGGAGACGACTTATGAGGAGGTGCGTGCCGCATACGACAAATATTATGGGAAAGAACGTTTTGTCCGTGTGCTTGACCGTGACGTCTGCCCGCAGACGAAGTGGGTCGAGGGAAGCAATTTCGTGGATGTCAGCTTCAGGCTTGATCCGCGGACAAACCGCGTAGTCATGATGGGCGCGATGGACAATCTCATGAAGGGCGCGGCGGGCCAGGCTGTGCAGAACATGAATCTCATGTTCGGGATGGATGAGGCGGAGGGCCTTTGCATGGCGCCGGTGTTCCCGTAAGAGGGTATTTGTTGATCCATCGATAGAAGAGGGGGAAGAAAAATGTTTCAAGTAATTTCAGGCGGAGTGACAGCCGCGAAGGGTTTTGCGGCAACCGGCATCGCGGCCGGGATCAAGAAAAGCGGCAAGGATATGGCGATGATATACAGCCGTGCGAAGTGCCGCGCCGCAGGGACATTTACGACGAATATCGTCAAGGCTGCCCCGGTGAAGTGGGACCAGTCCATTGTGTACGGAAATAGGACAGCACATGCCGTCGTCATCAACAGCGGCGTTGCGAATGCGTGTACGGGTGAGGAGGGGCTGCGGTATTGCCGCGAAACGGCGCAGGAGGCCGCGTCGCTCTTTCAGATTGATGAGAATGAGGTGCTTGTCGCATCGACAGGAGTGATCGGGAAGCAGATCCCGATTGATAAGATCAGAGCCGGTGTGCGGCTGATGCAGCCGCTGCTCGGCACGGACGGAGCGTCCGGGTCGCTTGCCGCGGAGGCGATCATGACGACCGACACTGTGAAGAAGGAGATCGCGGTGCAGACCCTGATCGGCGGGAAAGTGGTGACAGTCGGCGGTATGTGCAAGGGCTCCGGCATGATCCACCCGAATATGTGCACGATGCTGAGCTTTGTGACGACGGATGCGAATATCTCACAGGAGCTCCTGCAGAGGGCGCTGAGCGCTGATATCCGGGACACCTACAACATGGTTTCCGTCGACGGGGATACTTCGACGAATGACACATGTCTGCTGCTCGCAAACGGCGAGGCCGGGAATCCCGAGATCACGCAGGAGGGGGAGGAGTATGAGGCGTTCTGCGAGGCGCTGAATACGGTCAATACCTATCTGGCGAAGCACATAGCGGGCGACGGCGAGGGGGCGACCGCGCTCTTTGAGGTGAAGATTGTCGGCGCGAAGGATAAGGAACAGGCGGTCACGCTTGCGAAATCCGTAGTGACTTCGAGCCTCACAAAGGCCGCGATCTACGGGCATGACGCGAACTGGGGCCGTATCCTCTGCGCGATGGGCTATTCGGGGGCGGTCTTTGACCCGGAACGCGTCGACCTCTGGTTTGAGAGCAGGGCCGGGAAACTGAAGATTATCGAGAACGGCGTTTCGACCGGCTACAGTGAGGAGAAGGCGACGAGGATCCTCTCAGAGAATGAGGTGACGGCGATTGCCGATGTGAAGCTTGGCGATGCGCAGGCGACGGCGTGGGGCTGTGACCTGACGTATGACTATGTGAAGATTAACGCGGATTACCGTTCATGATGCCGTGCGAACGGTCTGGCGCAGAGGATCCGGGCGGATTTTCTGCGTCCGGCGTTATGGCAAATGAAGCGGCGTTACATTCCGGAGAGAAAGAGAGAACAGGACGATGGAATCTACAATGGAACTGTGGCTGGAGAAAGCCAATGTCCTGATCGAGGCGCTTCCGTATATCCAGCGCTTCCAGGGCAGGACGATCGTGGTCAAATACGGCGGCAGCGCGATGGTCGACCATGAGCTGAAGAAAAGCGTGATCCGTGACGTTGCGCTCCTGAAGCTGGTCGGGTTCCGGCCGATTATCGTGCATGGCGGCGGGAAGGAGATCACGCGCTGGATCAACAAGGCGGGGCTTGAGACGAATTTTGTGGACGGGCTGCGTGTGACGGATGAGGACACGATGGAGGTCGTGGAAATGGTGCTCAACCGCATCAACAAGGGGCTTGTATCGATGATGGAGAAGGTCGGGCTGAAGGCTGTCGGCATCAGCGGCAGGGACGGGACGGTCCTCCAGGTTGACAAAAAGCTGGCGGGCGGCAGGGACATCGGCTATGTCGGCGAAGTGAGGGAGGTCAACACGGCGTTGCTTGACGTGCTGCTCGACAATGATTTCATCCCGGTGATCTGCCCGGTCGGCTCCGACAGCGGATACCATTCCTTCAATGTCAACGCAGACGACGCGGCCTGCGCGGTCGCGACTGCCGTGAAGGCGGCGAAGCTTGCGTTCCTGACGGATATCGAGGGCGTGTACCGCGATCCCCTCGACCGGACGTCGCTGATCAGTGAGCTGACGATCCCGGAGGCAAAGGAATTCCTGAAGAGCGGGAATGTCGGCGGCGGCATGCTGCCGAAGCTGCAGAACTGTATCGATGCGGTGGAGGCAGGCGTTTCCAGGGTACATATTCTGGATGGCAGGATCGAGCACAGCCTGCTGTTGGAGTTTTTTACAAACAAAGGTGTCGGCACTGTGATTGTCGGGGACGGAGAGGAGCGGGTCAGCAATGAACAGTAAGGAATATATGGATCTCACCGAGCAGAATGTGCTGCATACATACAATCGGTTCCCGGTTGTGCTCGAAAAGGGGCAGGGTGTTTATCTGACGGATGCGGACGGCAAGGAATATCTGGACTTCGGCGCGGGGATTGCTGTATTCGCGCTCGGCTACGGCAACGCTGAGTACAACGATGCGCTGAAGGGGCAGATTGACAGGCTGATCCACACGTCGAACCTCTATTACAATATCCCGCTGGCTGAAGCGGCAGCGAAGCTTGTGCGGGCGAGCGGCATGGACAAGGTGTTCTTCACGAACAGTGGCACCGAGGCTGTCGAGGGCGCAATCAAGGCAGCACGGAAGTACGCATACCTGAAGGACGGGCGCACCGACCATGAAATCATCGCGATGGAGCATTCCTTCCACGGGCGCAGCATCGGCGCACTGTCCGTGACAGGGAACGCGCATTATCAGGAGCCGTTCCGCCCGCTGATGGGCGGCGTCAGGTTCGCTGCGTTCAACGACCTCGAAAGCGTGAAAGTGCAGGTCAATGAGCATACGTGCGCCATCATCCTTGAGACGGTACAGGGCGAGGGCGGCATCTATCCGGCACAGAGGGAATTCCTTGAGGGCGTGCGCACGCTGTGCGATGAGCACGATATCCTGCTGGTCCTCGACGAGATCCAGTGCGGCATGGGCCGGACCGGGAGCTGGTTCGCATGGCAGCAGTACGGGGTGAAGCCGGATATCATGACCTGCGCGAAGGCGCTTGGCTGCGGCGTGCCGGTCGGGGCGTTCGTGCTGAATGAGAAAACAGCGGGGGCATCCCTGGTGCCAGGGGATCACGGTACGACGTACGGCGGCAACCCTCTGGCCTGCGCGGCTGTCTCAAAGGTGTTCGACCTGTTTGAGAAGCTGCAGCTGGTGGATCATGTCCGGGAGCTGGCGCCATACCTCGAACAGCGCCTGGATGAGCTGGCTGCAAAGTATGACTGCCTCGCAGGCCGCCGCGGCATGGGCTTTATGCAGGGACTGATTGTGGCAGGCCGACCGGTGGGAGATGTCGTGAAGGCTGCACTCGCAAACGGCCTGATTGTCCTGAGCGCGGGCAGCGATGTCCTGCGGTTTGTACCGCCGCTCGTGATTACGCGGGAGGATATTGATGAGATGGTGCGCCGTCTTGCGAAAGCACTGGACACCCTGGGATAACATACTGTAGGATACTGCGCCGGCGGCAACAGAGTCTTCGCATAAAAAAGGAAATCCTGCATATACTCATTGTGATATGGCCTGCGGGCGCACAGCGCCTGCAGAAGCAGCAGGAAGGAGATCCGGAGATATGTGGGGAATATGGATTGCGTTGCTCTCAGGCGCCCTGATGAGCATCCAGGGCGTATTTAATACGGAGATTACGAAGCAGACGAGCCTGTGGGTGTCGTCTGCTTTTGTACAGTTTACGGCGCTGCTCGTCTGCCTCGGCACGTGGCTCTTTACGGACAGGACAAGCTTCGCGGGACTGATGCAGGTCGGGCACAGATATATGCTTCTCTCAGGTGTGATCGGCGCCTTCATCACAGTGACGGTTGTGAAAAGTATGGGAAGCCTCGGCCCTGCGCGCGCGGCGATGCTGATTGTGGTCTCACAGCTGATTGTCGCGTATGTGATCGAGCTGCTCGGTATTTTCGGCGTGGAGAAGCAGCCGCCCGAGTGGCGCAAGGTGATCGGGATGGCGGTTTCGATTGCGGGGATTGTAATCTTTAAATGGTAGTGTTTGACGCTGCATGGAAAATAAAGTATAATCAGGGGCGATGATGTGATCAAAAATGAGTTGGAGGATCTGTTTTGAAGTATCATAATCAGAATTATGAGCTCGCCCAGCCGGTGCTTTCGGTCCGCCCGATGGGGGAGATTGCGGGCTTCCCGGTACGGCCCGGTATGTTCGATGTGAACGGAGCGATGGCGATGCCGGTCGGAGTCAATTTTACGGTCCATACGCATGATGGCAGCTCCTGTGAGCTTCTGTTGTTCCATCCCGGGGAGAGCGAGCCGTATGCGGTTCTGCCGTTCCCGGAGGAATACAAGATCGGCGATGTCTATTCGATGATTGTGTTCGGGCTGGATATCGAGGAATTTGAATATGCATACAGAGTCGACGGGCCGTATGACCCGGAACGGGGGATGCTGTTTGACAGGAAGCATATTCTGCTCGATCCGTATGCGCGGGCGGTGGCCGGGCAGAAGATCTGGGGAGTAAAGAACGACGGCGATTATCACGCGCGCGTCGTGGCGGATCGCTTTGACTGGGGCGACATGATGCAATCGAAGCGAGAACTCAGCGACCTTGTGATCTACGAGCTGCATGTGCGCGGTTTTACGAAGCATTCCTCATCAGGGGTGCAGCATCCCGGCACGTTTGCCGGGCTGCAGGAGAAGATCCCGTACCTGAAGGACCTCGGCATCAATGCCGTGGAGCTAATGCCGATTTTTGAATTCGACGAGTCGATCAACGCGCGCGAGGTGGACGGCAGGAGGCTGCTCGAGTACTGGGGCTACAATACGGTCAGTTTTTTCTCCCCGAACACGAGCTATTCCGCTTCGGAGGAGTACAACAGGGAGGGGAAAGAGCTCAAGGAGCTGATCCGGGCGCTGCATGAGAACGGGATTGAGGTCATCCTTGACGTCGTATTCAACCATACGGCCGAGGGCAATGAGATGGGTCCGACGTTCTCCTTCAAGGGCTTTGACAACAAGATTTATTATATGCTGACGCCGGACGGGAACTATTACAATTTCAGCGGCTGCGGCAACACGCTCAACTGCAACCATCCGGTCGTCCGCCAGCTGATTATTGAGTGCCTCAGGTACTGGACGATCAATTACCGTGTCGACGGCTTCCGCTTCGACCTGGCGAGCATCCTCGGGAGGAACCAGGACGGCTCGCCGATGAACAATCCGCCGCTGCTGCAGTCGTTGGCCAGCGATCCGCTCCTGAGCAATGTCAAGCTGATCGCGGAAGCGTGGGATGCAGGCGGCATGTACCAGGTCGGCAGCTTCCCGGCGGGACGGCGCTGGGCCGAGTGGAACGGCCGTTACCGCGATGTGATGCGCGGCTTCCTGAAGGGAGAGGACTGGCAGTCGTGGGTGGCGGTCTGGAGCATCTGCGGCTCAGGCGACCTGTACGGGAACTATGTTTCCGATTACGAGGGGAATTACGCCGGATACAATTCCTGCGTCAATTTCCTGACCTGCCACGACGGCTTCACGCTGTACGACCTGTATTCCTACAATGACAAGCACAATGAGGCAAACGGATGGAATAATACGGACGGCGCGAACGACAACCGGTCGTGGAATTGCGGGGCAGAGGGCGAGACAGACGATCCTGAGGTGCTGGGGCTGCGCTACCGCATGATCCGCAATGCCTGCGCGGTGCTGATGTGCAGCCGCGGGACGCCGATGTTCCTTGCGGGGGATGAGTTCGGCAACACCCAGTATGGCAATAACAACAGCTACTGTCAGGACAACGAGATCTCCTGGCTTGACTGGAGCCTGCTGGAGAAGAACCGTGACCTGTACCTTTTTTTCAGGTTCATGATCCATTTCCGCCACAAGCATCCGGTCATCAGCCGGAAGCTGCCTGACGCGGTCTGCGGCATGGAGGCGATGCACGCGCACAGCGTGAACGCGGAGGAGACAAATCTCCCGCCGAACGCGAGGACGTTCTCGATCAGCTTTGCCGGATATGACAGGTCCCGGGGGCGGGATGACATTGTTTATCTGTCAGTCAATACCTATTGGGAGAATGTCAAAATCACGTTGCCGGATCTGCAGAGGGCCGGGAACTGGTATCTGTGCGCGAATACGTACGGAGATGAGAGGGGCAGATATTTTTACAATGAGGGCGAGGAGCGCAGGGTTGGCCATGACTTTATCCTGGGGCCGCGTTCTGTAGCGGTATTTACCTGCCATTTACATTAAATATTAAAAAAATGTTGCATATCCGTCATTTTTTCGTTAAAATAGGAAGTGCATAAGGGATGTGCCGGCTTCGGCTGCAGACTGGATATGGAGAAAAGATACGTAGGACTGGCATCAGTCCTGTTTGTCGTGGCTGCGGCAGCTATGGGAGGCTGTTCCGGCAGGAGAACATCCTGGACGGCGGGCCTTACGGCGGAGGAAGCCGCGGAGACGGCGGGAGCATTGCAGGAGGAAGGACGCGGCGGAGGCACGGCGGTCCCAGGCAGCGCAGATCGCGCGCCGGACACGGAAGGTGCGGGTCGGGGTGCGCCTGCGGATTCCGGGGAGGCTCCGGAGGACCTGGGGACGCAGACGGAGAGCGCTGCGCCCATATGTGTGCATATCTGCGGCGCGGTCAATTCGCCGGGCGTCTATGAGATGGCGGAGGGATCGCGTGTCTGTGACGCG
The DNA here is from genome assembly GCA_964424785.1 of uncultured Lachnospiraceae bacterium. Classification (GTDB taxonomy): domain Bacteria; phylum Bacillota; class Clostridia; order Lachnospirales; family Lachnospiraceae; genus Choladousia. The sequence goes on from CAYRKA010000014.1 coordinate 24,363, forward strand.
GTCGCGCTCGCGGGCGGATTTGCGGAGGACGCGGACAGTACCTGGATCAACCAGGCCGGATATGTACAGGACGGACAGCAGCTATATGTGTATACAATGGAGGAGACGCAGGAGCTGGCGCGCGACGCATCACCGTATGGCGGCGTGGCGGCAGCGCAGGAGACAGCGGACAGCCCGGTCAACCTGAATACGGCCGGGCGCGAGGAGCTGATGACGCTGCCCGGGATCGGGGAGGCAAAGGCGGACGCGATCATCGCGTGGCGCACAGAGCATGGGGCGTTTGGGGCGATCGAGGAGATCCAGCAGGTTCCCGGCATTAAGGAGGCTGTTTTTTCCAGGATAAAGGACAGGATAACAGTTTGAATATAAAGGAGCAGGACCATGGGTAAGAAGGTTTTGGTAGTAGACGATGAAAAGCTGATTGTAAAGGGGATCCGCTTCAGCCTGGAGCAGGACGATATGGAGGTTGACTGTGCGTACGACGGCGAGGAGGCGGTACGCATGGCGCGGGAGAAGGATTACGACATTATCCTGCTCGATCTGATGCTGCCGAAGCTGGACGGACTTGAGGTATGCCAGCAGGTGAGGGAGTTCTCGGACGTCCCGATCGTGATGCTGACAGCCAAAGGCGACGATATGGACAAGATCCTCGGGCTTGAGTACGGCGCGGATGATTACATTACGAAGCCGTTCAATATCCTCGAGGTCAAGGCGCGCCTGAAAGCCATCATCCGCCGCACTTCCCAGAAATCCGTCCCGGAGCCGAAGAGCAGGATCATTGAGGTCGGCGACCTCGCGCTGGACTGCGAGGGCAGGAGGGTCAGCGTCGCGGGCCGAGAGGTGAACCTGACGGCCAAGGAGTTCGATGTGCTCGAGCTCCTTGTGTTCAACCCAAACAAGGTCTACAGCAGGGAGAACCTGCTGAATACGGTGTGGGGATATGAGTATCCGGGCGACGTGCGTACGGTCGACGTCCATATCAGGAGGCTGAGGGAGAAGATCGAGGCGAACCCGAGCGAGCCGAAGTACGTACATACGAAGTGGGGAGTAGGTTATTATTTTGCTCATTAAGACAAAGGCAGTCAATTACCTGAAGAGCCTGCAGGCAAGGATTTTTATCATATTTATCCTGGTAGGCCTGACTCCGATTTTCCTGATGAAGTATTTTATCCTGGAGAATTATGAAGAGCAGTCGCTCGAGCAGAAAGGCATCCTGATCCAGAGCCAGTGCCAGCAGGTCACAGATACGATCAGCGAGACAGGCTATATCAGGGGCGGGAAGAGCAGGCAGGTCGACAGGCAGCTTTCACAGATTGCCGCGATGTACAGCGGCCGCGTGATCGTTGTCAACAGCAATTTCCGGATTATCACGGATACGTATGATGTCGACGAAGACAAGCTCATCATCTCCGCTGAGGTGCTCAAGTGTTTCCAGGGTACAGATTCCAGGAATTACAATAAAGACGACGGGTTCCTCGAGCTGACCGTCCCGATCCGGGATCTCGATACGAAGGAAATTGAGGGCGTCATGGTTGTCAGCGCATCCGCTGTCGATATCGAGAACAGCCGTGACGCGCTCAGCAATACGGTGCTCATCCTGCAGTGCGTCTTCACCATTATGATCTGCGCGGCTGCGTTTTACGTGTCGCGTATCCTGACGAAGCCGTTTGGCAAGATTACCCGTTCCCTTGAGGAGATGCAGGGTACGGTCAGCGAAGAGGAGATCTCGATCCCGGATTACACGGAGACGCAGCTGCTTGCCGAGGCGTACAACCGTATGCTCAAGCGGCTGAAGCTCCAGGAGGACTCCCGCCAGGAGTTTGTCTCGAACGTATCCCACGAGCTGAAAACGCCGATCACCTCGATGAAGGTGCTGGCGGACTCGCTGCTCGCGCAGGAAAATGTGCCTGCGGAGCTTTACCGGGAGTTCCTGTCGGATATTGCGGAGGAGGTCGACCGGGAAAATAAGATCATTTCAGACCTTCTCTCACTTGTCAAGATGGACAAGCGTTCCTCGGATGTGCACATCGCGGAGACCAATATCAACCAGCTCATTGAGCTGATCCTGAAGCGCCTGCGCCCGATTGCGGCGAACCGCGGCATCGAGCTGGTGCTCGAGAGCTTCAAGCCGGTCATGGCGGAGGTGGATGAGACGAAGCTCACCCTAGCCCTGTCAAATCTCGTAGAGAACGGAATCAAATACAACAAGGATGACGGATGGGTCCATGTGTCGCTCAATGTCGACAGCAAATATTTTTATGTCAAGGTGGAGGATTCCGGGATCGGTATCCCGGAGGATGCCCAGGAACATATTTTTGAGCGGTTTTACCGCGTGGATAAATCACACTCGCGGGAGATCGGCGGCACGGGGCTCGGGCTTGCGATCACGAGGAGCGCGGTGCTGATGCACCGGGGAGCGATCAAGGTATACAGCAGGGAAGGCGAGGGGACAACGTTCACTGTGCGTATCCCGCTGAAGTACGTCCCGTAAACAGGAGGAGTTTTGTGGGGAAAAAGAGACATTTGATCCGCCTTGCCCTGGCTGTAATGTTTTTGCTTTGCGGCTGTGGCAGCCGGGAAGAGGATGAGAAGGGATATACGGTATATTATATCGATGAGATGGGGACGCAGCTTACGGAGGAGAGCTACAAGCCGTCTGCCGAGACATTTGAAGAGATGATGGATGAGCTGCTCGGGCAGCTCCGCACGGCTCCTGTCGGGGAACAGAGCGCGTTGCCGGAGTCGGTGGAGATCCTGGGCTATGAGCGTGGCATTGATGCGCTGCGCATTGACATGACGGAGGATTTCTATTCACTCGACAATATCGGGAGGGTGCTGCTGCAGGCAGCCGTAGTCAAGACGGTTTCACAGATCCCGGGCGTAACGAAGATCATGTTTACTGTGGAGGGTCAGCAGATCGTGGACGACCAGGGAGAACCGATTCCGGCGATGGATGCTGAGAGCTTTATTGATACGAAGGAGGGCGGCATCAATTCCTACCAGTACGCGACGCTTACCCTGTATTTTGGGAGCGGCGACGGCGGCAGCTTGCGGCAGGAGACACGCAATGTCCATTATTCAAGCAATATGATGCTGGAACGCGTTGTCGTGGAGCAGCTGATCCGCGGGACGGAGGACAAGGAGCTGCAGCCTGTACTGTCCGACACGGCAAAGATCCTGAGTATCAATACAAACGACGGTATCTGCACAATCAATTTTGACGACGGGTTTGACAATGCGCCCTCGTCGGGGAGCGTGGATGCGGAGACGGCGCTTTACGCTGTTGTGAATTCTGTCTGTGCGACGTGCAGCGCGGTCTCCGGCGTGAAATTCGAGATCAATGGGCACAACGACACGCTTTTCCGTGGGGAGGTGGACCTGGGGGAGGTTTATGTGCCGGATCAGCAGATCGTGGAGACGGAATCAGAAAGCCTGTCGGAGGGAATATCCGGGTAGGAGACACAGGCGGAGCCCGACAGCAGCAAAGATGTAGCCGCAGGCGTTTCCGTATCATGGGATCTGCCCGCGCAATACAGTGCCTGGGAAGGAGTGACCTGTTCGATTGAAAATACCAAAGAGGCCGGTTTTCCTGCTTGCCGCCGCTGCGGCGCTCCTGCTTGCCGCGGCGGAGCTGTTTTGCCCGCGGCAGGATTCTGCGGCTGTGGCGCAGGCAGGAGAGATTCTTGAGGCCGCGACCGGCGGCGGGGATATCACGGTTGTGGGAACTGTGGCCGCCTGCAATGCTGTGCCGGACGGAGTACGGCTGTCTGTATCTCATCTGACGATTTATCGGGAAAACAATTCGGAGCAATCTTTACTGCCAGACATTCGGGTTTTGTGTACAACACAGGAGGATCAATACGCGCCGGGGGATCTGCTGAAGATCCGCGGGGATTTTTTTGCGTGGGACAAAGCGTCGAATCCAGGGCAGTTTGACGTGCAGGCGTATTATTTCGGCAAGATGGCTGCGGGAACGCTCTCCCCGGATGAAATCAGCCTGGTCAGGCAGGGAAGCGGCCCGGGACGGTGGCTGTACGGGCTGAGAGCCTCCCTTCGCGGGTCGTATCTGTCCGTGCTCGGGGAAAAGCATGCACGTACCCTGTCGGCAATCAGCCTCGGCGAAAAATCCTGGATGGAGCATGAGTGGAAAACAGTTTATCAGGAAGGGGGCATCGCGCATATCCTCGCTATCTCCGGGCTGCATATCACGCTGGTTGGGATGTGCCTTTACAAGGCGCTGCGCCGCCTGGGTCTTTCCTTCGGGGTGTGCGCGCTTGTGTCGGGCGCTGCGGTGGCAGCGTATGTGATGATGACGGGGGCGGGAGTATCGTCGCTGCGCGCCCTGTTTATGTTTGCGATGTGGCTCGGCGCGCAGGTCTGCGGGCGTAAATATGATATGCTCACAGGGATTGGAGCCGCCGCATTTCTTGTGGCCGTTACGGGGGCGGGAAGCGTTACGGATTCCTCCTTCCTGTTGTCCTTTGGCGCCGTGCTGAGCCTTGCCGTGTTGGTCCCGTGTGTCATCCGCACCTGCCATCTGCGCTCCGCCCTGGCGCAAAGCGCCGTTTCCGGCGCCGCGTTATGGGCAGGCACACTCCCGGTCAGCCTGTATTTCTTTTATCAGAGCGCACCGTGGAGCATCGCCGTGAACCTTGCTGTGCTGCCGCTGATGTCGGCGCTGATGATTTTCGGCCTGGGAGGCGCGGCAGCAGGGCTTATCAGCCGGCCGCTCGGCATTTTTACCGCGGCTCCGGCAGGGTATCTTCTTGAACTGTTTGAGGGACTTTGCGGGCTTGAGCGGAAGCTGCCGTGCGCGGTCTGGATTGCGGGGAGGCCTGCCCTGTGGGCGGTCGCGGCGTATTATGTGGTGATCGCGGCGGCGATGGCAGCTGCCGGGAGGATGGAGCGCAAGGCGGGAAGGAAAACAAAAAGAAAAGCAGGCCGCAGGGCGGCTGCACAAAAGCCGTGGGGCATCCGGATGCTGTGGATCGCAGGGTTGGCTGTCTGTATCCTGCTGATGCGGGGGTCCCCTCAGCGTGGGCTGCGCGTCACATACCTTGATGTGGGACAGGGAGACGGGGCGCTCATTGAACTGCCGACAGGGGAGGCCTGCCTGATCGACGGCGGCAGCAGCTCCAGGCAGGCGCTGTGGGAGTACACGTTAAGCAGCGCCGTGAAATATTATGGGATCGATACGATCGACTACGTCTTTTTATCGCATGCGGACAGTGACCACATAAGCGGGATCACGGAATATCTGGAAAACTGCGAGGATGGTTCCGACGGCGGGATCTCGGTCGGCACCCTCGTGATCCCGCCGACAGCGGAGCCGGATGATTTCGCGAAGCTGTGCGCGTTGGCGGACAGGAACGGCATCCCGGTACTTCGGATGGACGCGGGGGACTCGGTCGGAGGCGGTAGCCGGGCAGCAGATACGGAGAGGGATTGGCGGCTTACGTGCCTCGCCCCGGAGTCGGGGAACCTCTCGGGCGACCGGAACGATGATTCCATGGTGCTGATGCTCTCATACGGCAGCTTCCGTATGCTGTTTACCGGCGATATCGGGATGGAGACGGAGCAGGCCCTGGCAGCATCCGGCGCGGATCTGGATGCCGATATCCTGAAAGTTGCGCACCACGGCTCCGCCGGCAGCTCCGATGCGTCGTTCCTTGAAGCTGTCTCACCCGCTTTCTCCGTCATTTCATGCGGAGAGGGGAACCGCTATGGGCATCCGTCCGGGGAGGCGCTCGGCCGTCTTGCGGATGCCGGGACAAACGTCCTGACGACGATGGAAAGCGGCGCTGTGACGGTGTATACTGACGGCAAAACTTACACAGTCGACCATTATTAAAGGAGTTGGAAGGTATTCCTCACGCAGCCTTTTTTGATAGAAAACGGTTGAAATGTTAGAAAAAAGGCTTTATACTTGACTCTAATCAGACGCTTGGAACAATCAATGTATTTCAGCATTATTATGGAGGGGGAAACATGAAACGTAATACGATGGGATTCAGAAAGATTCTTGCTATGGTACTGGCG
>CAYRKA010000015.1:0-8825 GCA_964424785.1 uncultured Lachnospiraceae bacterium
TCACTGCCTGCGCCGCCTGAACCATATCATCAGCCCGCAAACCAGGAATGCCCCGGGGATCAGCACAATCGTCACAATGCTCCAGAAATTGCTGCTCGCTGCAGTCAGCGTCAGATAATCAACTGACAGGCTTTTCACCGGGACAGATACGGACACGTCCTGGCCGCACACCCAGCTCAGCGTATTGATAAACAGGCGCGTGTTGCCGCCAGAGACCATCTGATCCGCGGACTCATCTACAAGGGCGGACGAAGTAAAGAGGGCCAGCCGCGTCTCAGCGGTCCTGGCGGCACGGGCTGAGGAAGCCTCCTCCGCAGCAGCCTCCGTATCCGATTCTGTCTGCGCTCCCGCTCCCGTATCATCCGTCACCTGAGCCTCTGCATCTGTCTCCGTGCCATCTCCTGCAGCCTCCTCATCCAGCTCCACGGTCTCGGTCACGAGTACGCCAAGCCCGAACGGCCCGTCGATATCGCCATCCTCTTTCTCGTAGGTACTCATATTCTGCGGATCCGTCTTGGAATATGCCGAAGATGAGGTTGTCAGCACGTTTGTCACATCAACGCCCTCCCGCAGCTCATCCGAGACAACGATTCCCTGCGCCGCCGCCAGCAGGACATAGGCGCTCCCGCCCGTCATATCCGCCGAGACCTCCGTACTCTCGATGTCCGGCACAAGATAGTAGGGCATCTGCACATAATACTGGCTGTCGCCCTCGACCACCACACCATCCGCGATCTCCGTCCCATAATAAGCAAGCACCGACGCGAGGTTGGCAAGCTTTTTCTCCGTATAATCCGTAATCACGACCGCCCTGCCGCCCGATTTCAGATAATCCAGCAATTTTTCTGTCTCCTCCTGTGACAGGTCAGAGGTCGGCGACACGATCAGGACGCAATCCGCATCCTCCGGCACACTGTCCGCAGTGACCAGGTTCAGCGAATCCATCTCAAGGTTCTCCTTCTCGATTGAGCGGGCAACCGCGTCCGTCAGCGTCATCTCACCATGCCCGGTCAGCGTATACAGCTTCGGCAGCGCATCCGAGCTGAGCGCCGCGATCGCGCTCGTGATCTGCCCTTCCGCGTCAAACCCGGTCGTCTCATACGAATAATAACTGTAATTAAACTCCGACTCATACATATCCTCATACAGGACGACACGGCTTCTGTCACCACAGACAACAATCACGCTGTTTTCCGTCACTGTTTCGTCCGTATACTGCGAAGCAAATTTCGGGTAAACCACAGGATCCTTCTCCGTCACCGTGACATGGCCGGAATAGTCATTGTAACGTTCCAGCAGCCTTGACACCGTCGTATCGACATTGCTGTCCTGCACGAGGTAATAGAGCGTCACGTCCTCCGAGAGGCCGTCAAGGAGCTCCTTCGTCTGGTTCTGGAGCACCGAGAGCTGTTCCTTTGTCATGTCAAATGAGGTGTACTGCGACGGCAGCTCTGATGCGATCACATTGAGCACCACGGCTCCCGCGATGACAACCGCCGACAACGCGATGCTGTACGAGCCATGCTTCATGCGCCGCCTGTTCCCGCCATGCCCGCTTTGGAACAAATGTTTCCACTTTTCCGCAATCTTCTTTCCCGCGTTCTGCATTCTTACACCTCCTCAGCTCCAGCGTCGCTTCTGGATCGACTGCACGGTCAGGAACAGGAAGACTCCTGTCACTGACAGATAGTAGACCAGCCCTGTCACGTCAAATATCCCGCTGGCAAATTCCGAAAAATGGCCTGTCAGGTCAAGTACGCTGAATATTTTCTGGATCAGGCCTTCGTAGGCCGCAGCGTCCGCCAGATACCACACAATGAGCGCAGCCGCCGCAATTACGCCGAAGATGACAGCGGCAGCCACATTCCCAAGGATCAGGTAGATCAGGACGGCAGCCACAAGAACCGCAGCGATCAATATATAAAACGAGCCCTCCGAAGTCTCCGGGAAAAACGACGCAATCCCCTCGGCCACATAGCAGACAAACAGCACCAGGAAGGTCAGCACGGCGGCAATGACCTGGCTCTCCGTAACAGATGAAATGTACAGTCCGATCGCCAGGAAGCTGCAGCCCAGGAGGAAAAAGCCAAACAACGCCGTATACGTTTCCGCATATCCGATCGTCCCGAACTGTGACACAATCAGCGGATAAAGTGCAAGCACCGCGACCGGAATCAGGAATATCGTGACAAGCGCCAGGTATTTCCCGAGCACGATCCCGGTGACCGCCACCGGCGACGTCAGCAGGAGCTGGTCTGTCTTCTGCCTGCGCTCCTCAGCCAGGATCCGCATCGTCAGGATCGGGACCGCCACCAGGAATACGAACAGCATCGCCTGCAATGTGTATGAGAAATACGGGTACATACCCTGAAGCTGGTACGCCGTGAAATAGATGCCGCCGACCACCAGCAGAAACGCTATGAACACATAGCCGACCATCGAAGTCAGGTATCCTCTGACTTCCTTCTTATAAACCGCTGCCATGGTGTGCCTCCTCTCCGTCCATGCGTCCCTGTTCTGCCTCCGGCTCCGATACCTCATCTTCCTCCGTCAGCTCGAGGAACACCTCCTCCAGCGAAGCATGTGGATTCTGCATCCTCAGGATCGGCAGGCCCGCCCCGGCAAACAGATAAAACAGCCGCTCCCGCAGGTCCCCCTCCTCCTCCGACTTCACGGATAACTCACAGGCATTCTCTTCATGCTCTGACGGAAAAACCGTACACGAGATCCTTGTGCCAGCCGGTTCCAATGCACGCCGCACTGCCGCTTCCGTCCCCCGCACCGTCAGCTCCACCGCCCCAGCGCCGCGCATCATGCCAAGCAGGTTCTGGGGCGTGTCACTCGCAACCAGCCTGCCATGCGCGATAATCATGATGTGGTCGCAGATCGCGCTGATTTCAGAGAGGATATGCGAGCTCAGGATCACTGTATGCTCCTCGCCGAGCTGTTTGATCAGCTCCCGGATCTCGATAATCTGCTTCGGATCCAGGCCGACCATCGGCTCATCGAGAATAATGATTTCCGGGAACCCGAGAAGCGCCTGCGCGAGCCCCGTCCTCTGGCGGTAGCCTTTTGAGAGATTGCGGATCAGCCTGTTTTTTACCTCCGTGGTCCCGGTCAGCTCCATGGCCTCCCCAATCAGGCGTCCATGCTCTCCGCGGGGCAGCTTTTTCAGGTCGGCGGCAAACCCCAGATACTCGGCCACCGTCATTTCCGGATAGACCGGCGGGATCTCCGGCAGATAACCGATGCATTTTCTCGCCGCTTCCGGCTCGTCAAGAATGCTGTGCCCGGCTATCCTCACCTCGCCCTCCGTCGGCGCGATGTAGCCGGTCAGAATATTCATCGTCGTGGATTTACCGGCCCCGTTCGGGCCCAGGAAACCGTAGATCTGTCCTTTTTCTACGGCAAAAGATAAGTCATCGACAGCGGCAGTCCTGCCGTACCGCTTCGTAAGATGTGTTACTTCAATCACAGAATCCCTCCTCATCCATGCGCACGGCGCGGCGCCCTCGGCACCAGCGCCGTGCTTCCCGGGTTACGGTTTATTTCATACCCGGTAACCTCCGGCCAATCATCAGCCACTGGTATTTATTTTATGGAGAGATTGTGTTTATTTGACGGCCATCATGTGACCATTTCATGGTAAAACTGTGAAACCGCAGGCCCGGCAATCCTTCCGTGCAGGACCCACAGCCCCCGGTTCCTTCACTGCCCCACAATGTCCCGGCAGATCTCACGCGCGCTGCGCCCGTCCGTCTTCACGGTTACATCCGCAGCCGCCAGATAGTTCGGCAGGCGCTCCTGCATCAGCTTCTCAATATACGCGATATTCATGTTGCCCTCGAGCAGCGGCCTGTTGTGCGCATGGCGGACACGCGCGAAAATCGTCTCCGGCTTCGCGCTCAGGTATACGATTCTGCCGCTCCGGCGCATCGCGTCCACATTGCACCGGCGCATCGGCACGCCTCCGCCGCAGGAGACGACCGTATTCCTCTCACATTGAAGGCCCTCCAGCAGCTCCGTCTCCAGCGTCCGGAAATATGCCTCACCCTTTTCCTCAAAGATCCGAGAAATCTTCATTCCCTCCCGGCGCTCGATCTGCTCATCCATCTCAATCAGGCGCATCCCATACAGGTCGCGCAGCGTCCTGGCAACCGTAGATTTCCCTGCCCCCATAAACCCGATCAGAAAAATATTATCCTGCATCCCTCTCCTCCTCGTCCGGCGTGTAGCCATTCTTTATTTCTTTACCGCCGAATCCATCCGGATACTCAATCTTCACCAGCCGCAGGCCGTGCGGCGGCGCAGTCTCCGCAGCGCGGGTTCGGTCGCGTGCCTCCAGGATCGCCGGGATCTCCTCCGGCGCAAGGAGGCCGCCGCCGACCCGCAGCAGCGTGCCCGTGATGATGCGCACCATATTGTAGAGGAAACCGTTCCCGGTGATGCGCAGCGTGACCATGTCCCCGTCCCGCGCAACCGCCAGACTGTAGATCGTGCGCACATGGTCGGCCACATCCGGCTTCTTCGTGCAGAAGCTCGTGAAATCGTGCGTCCCGACCAGATAACCGGCGGCCTGCTGCATCTTATCCACATCGAGATCCCAGTAATAAAACAGCGAATAGAGCCGTTCGCATGGATTCGGGAAACGTCTGTTGCAGATGCGGTATTCATATGTCTTGACCGTTCGGCAAAAACGTGGATGAAAATCCGGCGGGATCTCGCGGGATGACTGTATCCTGATATCTGCCGGCAGCCGCGTATTCAGCGCATACGAAAATTTCTCCGCAGGCATTCTTGCCTCCGTGTCAAATACCGCAACATTCCCGTCGGCGTGGACACCAGCGTCTGTCCTGCTCGCCCCGATCACATGGACCGGCCCATGCAGCAGGTCGGCCAGGCAGCGCTCCAGTTCGCTCTCAATTGTAATCCCATTCGGCTGCACCTGCCAGCCGCAGTAATTTGTGCCGTCGTAGGCGACGACCAGCATCACTCTCTTCATAAATGCAGCAGCCCCTCGATCACCGCCACCCGGCTCGCGGCAAACATCGCAAGCAGATACGCAAGCAGCAGCAGATACGCTTTCTTATCATACGATTGGTAGACGAGCGGTTTCATCTTCGTCCGCCCTTCGCCGCCATGGTAACCGCGCGCCTCCATCGCCATCGCGAGGTCATTGGCACGGCGGAATGCCGAGATGAACAGCGGCACGAGCAGCGGCACCATACTCTTCGCTTTCCGGATCAGGCCTCCCGACTCAAAATCAGCGCCGCGCGCCATCTGCGCCTTCATGATCTTGTCCGTCTCCTCCAAAAGGATCGGGATAAAACGCAGCGCAATCGACATCATCATCGCGATCTCGTGGACAGGGACTTTGATTTTCCTCAGAGGGGAAAGGGCCTTCTCCAGCCCGTCAGTCAGGTTGTTCGGAGTCGTTGTCAGCGTCATCACCGAGGAACCGACAATCAGGTAGACCAGGCGGATCGCCATCGCAGCGGCCGTTTTGACACCCTCCACTGTGATTTTGAAAATCCAGAACCGCACGATCACCGTCCCGGACACCAGGAACATATTGAACACGACTGTGACCAGCAGAAGCATCACAACCGACTTGAGCCCTTTGACCATAAATTTTAACGGAACCTTTGAGATGCGGATCACCGACGCGAGGAACAATGTCGCGACCAGGTACGCTTCTACCGAGCGGAACGCAAACAGGGAGACGATGAATACCATCGTGCCTGCGAGCTTTACCCTCGGGTCCAGTTTATGGATGACGGAATTCGCCGGATAATATTGGCCTAGTGTAATATCTCTTAGCATATGGTTTTCCTTCTATTTCCGAATCATTTACAGGATGCCTGTGCCTCATGGCATTCCTGCAGCAACACATTACAGTACAATCGTAATCTTCTGCGCCGCCTTCTCCACGCTTCAGAGCACAGACTCAATCTCCCGCGCCGCTTCCTCCACGGTCGTCGCATCGGGCGACACCTTCCAGCCCTTCCCGGCAAGGTCATGCATCAGATACGTAACCTGCGGAGCCGCCAGCCCGACCTCCTCGAGCCTGCGGTAATGCCGGAACACCTCGCGCGGCGGCGCGTCATAGAGCACCCGGCTGTGGTTCATCACGATGATCCGCTCCACGTAACGTGCAATGTCCTCCATGCTGTGCGATACGAGAATGACCGTGATCTTCTGCTCCGCGTGCAGCTTCGCGACCTGGTCGAGAATGTCATCGCGTCCCCTCGGGTCAAGCCCTGCGGTCGGTTCGTCGAGCACGAGCACGTCAGGCTTCATTGCCAGAATACCTGCAATCGCGACACGGCGCTTCTGCCCGCCGGAGAGCTCAAACGGCGACATCTTAAAATACTTTTCCTTCATGCCGACGAGCCGCAGCGCCTCACGCGCCCGCTCCTCGACCTCCTCCAAAGGCAGCCCCAGATTCTTCGGGCCAAAACAGACGTCCGTGAACACATCGATCTCAAAAAGCTGATGCTCCGGGTACTGGAACACGAGCCCGACCTTGCTGCGCAATGCTTTCAGGTCGTAGCCTGCATCGTAAATATTTCTTCCATTATAATATACAGCACCCGAGGTCGCCTTCACCAGGCCGTTCAGGTGCTGGATCAGCGTCGATTTGCCGGAGCCGGTGTGCCCGATGATGCCGATAAACTGACCCGGATAGATGTCAAAATTGATATCGGTGAGCGCCTGCCGCTCAAATGCGGTGCCCGCGCTGTAAATGTAATTCAGATGTTCCAGCCTGAGCAGAGGGGACGCGTCTCCGGCACCTGCCCCGGATGCCATATCCCCTGGCGCATCCGCTGGCGCCGCCCCGGATGCCGTATCCTCCGGCACGTCCGTCCCGCGCATCTTCACGAGCTCCTTCACGAGCTCCTCATTCGACAGAATCCCGTCCGGCAGCCGGATTCCTTTTTTCTGCAGCTCATATGCGACAAGTGTCGCCTGCGGGACATCGAGCCGATAGGATTTGAGCTCCTCCACATGGGAGAATACCTCCCGCGGCGTACCCTGCATCACGATATGGCCCTGATCCATCACGATCACCTTGTCGGCCTCGATGACCTCTTCCATATAATGCGTGATCAGGATGACCGTCACATGCTCCTTGCGGTTCAGTTCCCGGACTGTCCGGATGACCTCCTTGCGCCCATTCGGATCGAGCATCGCAGTCGGCTCGTCGAGCACAATACATTTCGGCCGCATCGCAACAATACCTGCGATCGCGACGCGCTGCTTCTGCCCGCCGGACAGCTTGTTCGGTGAATGGGAGCGGTACTCCCACATACCGACTGACTTCAGGCTCTGCTCGACGCGCTGCCAGATCTCCTCCTGCGGCACGCCCATATTCTCAGGGCCGAAGCCGACGTCCTCGTCCACGACCGTGCCGATGATCTGGTTGTCCGGATTCTGGAACACCATCCCGGCAGTCTGCCGGATCTCCCACAGCTTCGACTCATCGCGTGTGTCCTTGCCGTCAACGTACAATGTCCCCTCCGTCGGCACCAGGATCGCATTGATATGCTTCGCCAGCGTCGACTTGCCGGATCCGTTATGTCCGAGGATAGCGACAAAATCTCCCGCCTGCACGTCGAGATCTACATCATCGACAGCCCTCTGGCGGGATTCGACCTTGCCTTCCTCGTCTAATTTTATATATTCAAATGCGAGCTTGCTCGCCTTGATGATATTCATATGAAAAAACCTCTTTTACAGTCTCCGCGTCGATCTTCCCTCGACAAGCTCCGCCTCAAAAATCTGCCGCTTCTCAACCGGGCGTTCCTGGATCAGGTCAAACAGCAGCCTGATCGTCGCCTCCGCCATCTCCATGCGCGGCTGACGGATCGTCGTGATCGACGGCTCATAAAAGGCTGCGAGCGGCAGGCCGTCATAACCGGCGACCGAATAATCCTCCGGGATCCGCTTGCCCGCGTCAAAAATCGCCTTGCACGCGCCGACTGCCATGCTGTCCGATACTGCATAGATACACGTAAAATCCTGGCCGGACTCCAACAGCTCCTTTGTCAGCACATATCCATTCTCCATCGTGTACGTGGAAAAGCACGCATCCTCATGCGTCCACCGCACGAGCTCCTCGTCATACGGGATGCCGTGCTCCAGGAGCGCCTGCCGGTAGCCGTTCAGGCGCAGCAGGCCGATACTCGCATCGCCCCTGGCCGCGGCCAGCAGCGCAATCCTGCGATGGCCGCAGTCGCACAGGTAACTGACAAGCTTGCGGCTCTCCTTCTCATTGTCGACCGTGACGAACGCATGTCCCCCGGCAAGCTCCCTGACATCAACCGTGCTGATGACAAACGGCACGGTGAGCTGCTTGAGTTTTTCCTCCGTATGGCTGCTGAGTCCGCCGAGGAATACGATCCCCTTGAGACGCTTCTCCTTCTCGAGCTGAATCGCAACGTCGACCTCATCCTCAAATTCCTCGACGTGCTGAAGCACGAAGGAATACTTTTTCAGATTGATCTCCCGCTCGAATACCTGGATCATCTCCGCAAAGAACGGGTTGCTGATGCCCTTGATCAGGACGGCGATCGTCCTGGAATCAGAGCGCTTGAGATTGCGCGCACTGTTGTTCGGCACATAATTGTACTCCCGGATCGTGTCCAGGATCTTCTTCTTCGTCTCTTCGTTGATATCAGGATGGTCATTGATCGCTCTGGAAACAGTGCTCACACCCACACCACACAGCTTTGCCACTTCTTTAATCGTAATCTGTTCCACGCGTTGTACCCTCCTTCACAACTGGGCTAAATTATAACAACTGGCTCCTCAAAAAGCAAGGG
>CAYRKA010000015.1:8925-30149 GCA_964424785.1 uncultured Lachnospiraceae bacterium
ACCCTCCTTCACAACTGGGCTAAATTATAACAACTGGCTCCTCAAAAAGCAAGGGCACTGTCTGAGGAAATGTGCATCGGGCACATTTCCGAGTTGCCCGCGGCGGCTGCGGAGGCATTATGGAGTCTTAGCAATTGCCAACGAAGCGATACGAAGCAGAGGATTCAGGCGGATGGCTTTCCTGCGTCCGATTTTCAATCAGCGATCCTCCCGTACACCTCCGCCGCCCTCCTGATGCGCCCCGCGAGCTCATCCGTGAACTCCCCGCGCAGCATCCTCCATCTCCAGTTCTTCCCGAGCGTGGAGGGCTGGTTCATCCGCGCCTGCGCGCCGAGACAGAGATAATCCTGCATCGGTACCACGGCGGTATCCGCCACAGTCCCAAGTGTCAGCCGGATAAAGGCCCACACCATCTCGCCGGTGCTGCAGCCACCCAGGCTGAGATACTCATCCGCGAGCTGCCGGTCCTCCGGCGTCAGCTCATCGTACCACGCGGCGAGCGTCTGGTTGTCATGTGTCCCCGTGTAGGCGACGCAGTTGTGCGTATAATTGTACGGCATATAGTCCCCAGGCTCGCGCGAATCAAACGCAAACTCCATGACCTTCATGCCCGGATACCCGGAATCCTGCAGCAGCTTCAGCACGCTGTCCGTCAGATATCCGAGATCCTCCGCAATGATCGGCACCTCGCCGAAATGCGCGCGAAGCACATCAAACAGCTTCATCCCCGGGCCCTTTTCCCAGCTGCCCGACTGGGCTGTCCCGGCTCCATACGGGATCGCGTAATACTCGTCAAAACCGCGGAAATGGTCGATCCGCACGACATCATACAGGCGGAAGCAGTGCTCCAGCCTGCTGATCCACCACGCATAGCCTGTCCTGTCATGGTACTCCCAGTCATAGAGCGGATTGCCCCAGAGCTGCCCGTCCGCGGAAAACGCATCCGGCGGGCACCCCGCCACACCGCGCGGCCTGCGCTCCTCATCGAACAGGAACAGCTCCGGCTGCGCCCAGCTGTCCGAGCTGTCAGACGCGACATAGATCGGGATATCGCCGATGATCTTCACTCCGTGCGCGTTGGCATACGCCTTGAGGCGCCTCCATTGCTTCGTAAACTCATACTGCAGGAAGCGGTAAAACTGCATTTCCTCCGCACACTGCCTGCGGTAACGCGCCACCGCCTCCGGCCTGCGCAGCCTGATATCCTCGTCCCACGCGTCCCAGCCTCTTCCGTCAAAATGGCGCTTCACTGCCATATACAGGCTGTAATCCTCCAGCCAGAAGGACTGCTCACGGCAGAAAGCCAGGAACTCCCCATCATGCTCCAGGTCCGCACGCCGGAATGCCAGCCACAGCACCGGGAAACGGTGCTCATACTGCTTCGCGTAGTCCACCTGCCGCTCATCCTGCCCGAAATCCAGACCTCTGTACTCCTCCTGTGCCAGCAGGCCCTCCTGCGCCAGTGTATCAAGATCAATGAAATACGGATTGCCGGCAAACGCGGAGAAGGACTGATACGGCGAATCCCCGTACCCGGTCGGGCCGAGCGGCAGGATCTGCCAGTATGTCTGGCCCGCGCGCGCAAGCTGGTCCACAAATTCATACGCCTCCCCGGAGAAGCAACCGATCCCGTACGGAGACGGAAGGCTGGACACCGGGAGCAAAATTCCACACGTCCTCATAATCGGTCCCTCAGCCCTTCACAGCGCCTGCGATGACGCCCTCAATGATATACTTCTGGCAGGCCATATAGAAAATAATGATCGGCACAATCGCCATCACGAGCACCGCCATCATAGCGCCCCAGTCGAGCTGCCCATGGCTCTGCTTCAGATACTGGACCGCGATCGGGATCGTGCGGTACTTGTTGACATTCAGGACCAGGCTCGGCAGGAGGTAATCGTTCCACACCCACATCGCCTCGAGGATCG
This sequence comes from uncultured Lachnospiraceae bacterium, assembly GCA_964424785.1. GTDB lineage: Bacteria > Bacillota > Clostridia > Lachnospirales > Lachnospiraceae > Choladousia. The sequence continues at coordinate 10,857 of CAYRKA010000015.1, forward strand.
CGATCGTCACGGTCGTCGGCTTGAGGATCGGGAATACGACGCGGAAAAAGGTCTGCAGCGGGCTGCAGCCGTCGATCATCGACGCCTCCTCGATCTCCAGCGAAATACTCTTGATAAAGCCGCTGAACATGAAAACCGCCAGCCCCGCACCGAACCCCAGGTATACGACAATGATCCCCCACGGCGTCGCCAGATGCAGGATGTTCGCGAACTTGGACAGCGTGAACATCACCATCTGGAACGGCACGACCATTGAGAAAAGGCAGAGCACATAGATCCCCTTCGTCAGCATATTATGTACACGCGTGATATACCAGGCGCACATGGAACAGCAGATGATGATCGCCAGCACCGAGCCCACTGTGATGAACAGCGACACACCGAAACACCTAAAGAAATCTGTCTTTTTCAGTGCGTTCGTATAATTCAGCAGACCGCACATCGCTTTCTCAATACCCGCTTTCCAGGTATCGAAGCCGTCAAAGATCGATTTCGTGCTGATGCCAAACGGATACTTGAAAATGTACGCCTTACGCTTAAAGGAATTTAAAAATACAATCAGGATCGGCGCAATCCACACAAGGCTCAGGACAGCAAACACCGCCGTCAGGATGCCTCCGTGCTTTGCGCGCCTTGCATTGTTGACCTGCTCACTCTGTTTCGCCATCAGCCCTGCACCTCCTTGCCTGTCGTCAGCTTATTCTGGATCAGCGCGATCACCGCCACCAGGATAAAGAAAATTACTGCCTTCGCCTGGCCTACGCCCTGCCAGCCGGTCGTGCCATACATCGTATCATAGATATTCAAGGCGAGGAGCTGTGACAGCTTGCCCGGGTTGCCCCCGGTCAGCGCCAGGTTCTGGTCAAACAGCTTGAAGCCGTTCGTCAGCGTCAGGAACGTACAGGTGCTGATCGTCGGCATCAGCATCGGGATAATCACGTATCTCAGGCGCTGCCTCGCGCTCGCGCCGTCGATCATTGCCGCCTCGATCAGCTCGCCCGGAATATTCTGGATGCCGGCGATGTAGATGATCATCATGTAGCCGATCTGCTGCCAGCACACGACGATGATCAGACCCCAGAACGCATACCACTGCGTCGAAATAATGGTTTTGGAAAAACCGGCAAGCACGCTGTTGAAAATCATCAGCCAGATATAGCTCAGCACGATACCGCCGATCAGGTTCGGCATGAAGAATACCGTACGGAAAATGTTCGTCCCGCGGATCCCCTTTGTCAGCAGCATTGCAATCGCAAAGGAAACCACATTGATCACCAGCATCGACACAATCGTAAACAGCGCCGTGTACCACAGGGAGTGGAGAAATGTCGTATCGAGCTTACCGTTCACAAAGAAAATCCTCGTATAATTCTTAATCCCGGTCCATTCCCAGTCCGTAACTGTCGTAAATTTGCAGAACGAAAGGAAGATGCCGTACAAAAACGGTACAATAAATCCAATCGTAAATGCGAGCAGCGTCGGAAGCACAAAGATCGGGAAATACTTTTTGATTGTCTTTTCCATAACTGTCTCCTTCCATCCGATTTAAAAAAGGGGTGAGTGAATGGTCACTCACCCCTTTGCATTCAGCCTTCCCGGCAATCGCCGGATCAGATTCTGTATGTAGCCGGATCAGCCTTCCTCATGAGCCAGAGCCCACTGATTTGCCCAGCCGTCTACGAATGCGGACGTCACAGCATCCCAGTCTCCGCTGCCATCCGAGTATGCGGTCAGGGCGGATACTACGTCAGCTCTCCAGTCATCCACGTTCGGAGTCGCATTGAAGCTCCATGCTACGGACGTCTTGCCTGCTGCTGCCAGGTCGTTCGCTGCCTGAGCCAGGACATTCGACGTAGCGAAATCATCTGTGAAGGTATCAAACGGCGCGGTCAGGCCCATCTGATGCGTGACAGCGTCGCGGCCCTCGTCAGATGTGATGACCCACTCAAGGAAGTCGAGGGAAGCCTGGATATCCTCCTCGGATGCCTGGCTGTTCACTGCCCAGTAATTCTCCGTGCCAACTGCAAGGCCCTCATTCTCATCGTCCACACCGAAGTAGATCGGCATCATGCCGATTTCGTCGGCGCCTACCAGGTAGCCGTTCTCCTCATTTGTGAATGCGGAGTACTCCCAGTCGCCGTTCTGATAGAACACTGCCTCGCCCATGCCGAACTCAGCCTCAGCGTTCAGTGCGCCGGACGCCAAAGTCTTCGGGTCAGCGGAGGAATTGTTGATGTACAGATCCCATACATTCTTGAAATTCTCAACGTATGTGCCGTCGATCGACTCCTCGCCTCCTGTCAGGTCGCAGCCGTCATCCTTGAACTCATAGTACAGGGCAAGGCTCGCTAGATGCCCGGAGAATCTCCAGGAAGAGCCGCCGTCCAGCCCCGAGGATGCAAATGCGCCTGTCAGGTCTGTGCCGAGCTCGTCGTTGATCTCGTCAACGCGTGCCGTGATGTCCTCCGCGACTGCCTTCAGCGTGTCGAAGCTGTTGATCTCATCGACTGAGGAAACAACCGCGCCATCCATCCCGCAATAGCCCTCGAGGATCGTCTTGTTGTAGATCAGGCCGTAGCACTCGTAGCAGTTCGCTACGCCCGCCGTCTTGCCATCATTCTCGATCACCAGAGACTTGTCATTCAGATGATTGTAAATCGCACTGTCCTTCAGATCCAGTGTATAATTGTCCCATGTAACTGCCGCGCTGGTGTTGCCCAGGTTAAAGATGGTCGGAGCCTCCGTCTTTGCCATCTCGGCCTGGAGCGTCGTGTTGTACTGACCCTCTGCAGCCGTCAGCACCGTAACCTCAACGCCGGTCTGTTCCGTATATGTCGCCGCCAGATCCTGCCACGCCTCGTCTGCCTCCGGCTTGAAATTCAGATAATAAACGGAGCCAGCCGCCTCGTCCGCTGATACCGGTACCACCGCCAGGCCTGCCACCATTGCCGCTGACATCGCTGCCGCAAAATACTTCTTAAAATTCCTCATTGTCTTACCTCTCCCTTTCAAATAATCATTCTGTTTTGGGTTCCGAAATGTTCCGGAAGCGTTTTCGGTAACGCTCTCGGTAACGTTTCCATATCGTAATTTAATGATAGCACAATCAGAAAAGGCTTGCAAGTATTTTTGCAGGCCTTTTCATAACTTCGTATATTTTTCACAAAATTCACATTAAATAATTATGCAATATTACAACGCAGGCTTCGGAAGATACCGCCCGGTTCGTGCCATATGCATATTTGCGGCATCTCACCGGCTCTCCCGGCCACATTATATCCGCCTACCACAGCCGCTCGTAGATATCTATGATATCCTCCTTGGTCGGAACGCGTGGATTGGTCGCCGTGCAGGCATCCGCCAGCGCCGCATCCGCCATATCCGGTATCGCGTCAAAGTATTCCCGCTCTGTGCAGACGCCCGCCTTTGAGACAGACTGTGGGATATTCATCTCCTGCAGCATGAACTGCGTCCACGCGACAAGTGAACGGATCGTTGTGATCGTATTAAAATTCTGGACGCCGAGCGTGCGCGCGACTGTACAGTACTTCTCGACCTGCTTCGGATACTCCTTGCGGCTGCGGCTGTACTTGTTGATCGTGCTGTTGAACTCTATGATATATGGCAGCAGCATCGCGTTCGCACGGCCATGCGGGATATGGAAATGCGCCCCGAGCTGATGCGCCAGGCTGTGATTGATGCCAAGCGAAGCAGCATTGAACGCAAGCCCTGCCAGGCAGGAGGCGATATGCATCTTCTTGCGCGCGTGCGTGTCGTTCCCGTCAAGATATGCCCGCAGCAGGAAGCCGCCGACGATCTCAATCGCCTTTTCCGAGAGCGCGCTCGTAAACTCCGTATTATCCGTGCTGACGTACGCCTCCAGCGCGTGCGTGAACACATCCATCCCCGTGTCCGCCGTGACGGATGGCGGGACGCTGCGCGTCAGCTCCGCGTCGAGGATCGCCTCCGTCGGCAGCAGGCTGTCGGACACCAGGGGATACTTTACCTGCTCCGCCGGATCCGTGATGACAGAGAAAGATGTGACCTCTGATCCGGTGCCGCTCGTCGTGGGAACCGCGATCAGGGCAATTTCCTGCAGCCCCGCGTCGGCACGCGACGCAAACTCGCGGATCGCCTTCGCAGAATCAATCGCGGAGCCGCCGCCTACCGCCACGATCGCATCCGGCCGGTAAGCAAGGATTGCCTGCACGCCGACCGCGATCTTCTCGATCGGCGGATCCGGCACGACTTCCTTGAAGATTTCAAATTCCTTGCCGCCCTGTGCGAGCCGTGACGTGATCATGCCGATCATGCCGCTCTGGACAACATACGGATCGGTGATAACCATCACGCGGCGATACGGAATATCGACCAGCCGGTCAAGCGCCTGGTCGCCAAAATAGATTGTGGTGCGGATATCAAAGCTTTTCATGTAGGGCCTCCTGATAATTTGACAAACCATGCGCGATAACACTTTCATGCGCAGTGATACGCCCAAAGCGCATAGGGTTACAATAGATACTCCGGGATGCGCTGCGCGCCAAACAGCGCTGCAGTGCGGAATTTCGCATTGTGCACCGTATCCTGCGCCGCATCCGTGAAGGGACGCAGCTCCAGGTAGAGCTGCCGGGCATCCTCCGCGCTGCTGCCGGGCAGGACGACGACCGGCACCTCCTCGATCCCAAGCATCCGGACAACCTCCATACGCTTCGAGCCGCCGACAAGCTGGTACTCCCCTGGCGCCGTCTGCACCACCGGCAGCGGCTCCAGAATCCCGCACCGCGAGATGGATTCGGCAAGCTGCGAGATATTCGGGCGGACATAGCGCGGGCCGCGCCATTCGTCCGGGATCTCCCGAAGCTGCGCCCGCGGGACGACCGCTGCCCAGATCTGCTGATCCGGCTCCCTCTGCTCCGCCGCTGCGGATCCGGCAGGCTGTAGGATTCGCTGCACTCCCGGCTGCTCCGCCCTGCAGCCGCCAGACTGCATGGCTCCCGGATCCTCTGGCCGCTCCGACCTGCGCTGCTCTGTCTGTATCCCCGCCGCCCGCAGCAGGCTGCTCTTACCGACTGACAAGGCCATCCACCTCCCTTGCAAGCTCCATGTACTCCTTCGCGCTGCGGCTTGACTTCCTGTAGACGCCAACAGGCACGCTGTTGTCCTGCGCCCACTCTACTGCGCTGTCCACACGGATGTACGTCTCAAAGAGGTGGATCTCCTCCATCTGCCGCAGCGTCTCCATCGTCTGCTTGAAATAGCCCTTGCGCGTATCTGCTTTCGTCACAACGATGCCGAGCAGGGAAAGCTCCTGCGCAATCTGGCGCACCTCATTCAGAAACTCAAACATATTTGCCAGGCCGAACAGCCCCCAGGGGCTCGCCTCCACCGGGATCACCACACCGTCCGAGGCACACAAGATATTCATCACCCAGCCGCCCAGTGTCGGCGGGGCATCGATCAGGATATAATCATACCCGCCCTCCGCACGGACCGGCTCCAGGCATTTTTTGAGTATAAATTCCCTCTGCCATTTCGTGAACAGCTCATATTCCATCGAGCTCATCAGGGTAGAGGACGGAATCAGGTCAAGCTTCTCATATGCGGTCGGCACAATATAACCGCCGAGCGGCTTCTGCGTCCGCACCGCGTGATACAGGTTGTGTTCCCCCGCCGCGAAAGCCAGCGAATCCTCCTCAGAGAAGAAAGACAGCGTCAGATTCATCTGCATATCCCCGTCCACGAGCAGGACCCTGCGCCCCATCGCGGCCAGCGCATAGCCGACATTCGAACAGGTCGTTGACTTCCCGCTGCCGCCCTTGTTGTTTGCAAAGCAGATCACTTTTGTTTTCACGGTCTTTTTCCTTTTTTGTGCTTTATTTCTGTTGGTTTGTTTTGATTATATCATCTGTTGGCGGCAGCGTCCAGTATAAAAGTATCTGCGCAGCACCGGTAATACAGAATCTCCCCCGCGTTTTTCCCATTCACCAATGTAAATCCAAGGCGTTCCGCCAGACGGACAGACGGCACGTTATCTCTGTGCACACAGACCCACACCTCGTCCGCATCCGTCCGTGCAAACGCGAACCGCAGCGCGGCGCGGCACATCTCCTGCGCGTATCCCTCTCCCTGTGCCTCCCTTGCCAGCATATACTGCAGCTCCAGGCGGCGCGGGGCACCGGCGCACTTACATGCCTGCACGCTTTGACAATGATCCGGCTGCACTTGCGCATTGGCATTACCTCTATCCTCACGGTATCGTATTTCGTCCCCTTCATCCGGCACATTTTCCTCCAGATTGCAGAAACCGCAGCATCCGATCAGCGTTCCATCGCGAAGAAATACGCTCCACAGGCCATAACCATAAAATCGGTACATATATTTAATGTACATAGACAGATACTCATCCGAAAACATCCCCGGCGGCGCGCCCCCTATCTCCTTCCGCTCGCTGCATCCGCAAATGGGATCTCCCCGGCCATCCTGCATATCTCCACGCACTGCGAGCTCCATTCCCTCCTGCATACTGATCTCACGCAGCCGGGTAAAATCCGCCTCCGCAATCTCGCGGATCACCAGGCGCTCCGTCTGTGCGATTGTCACAGGAATCCCCTTCGTACGCAGCAGGAACTCCCCAAGCACCTCCGGCCCCAGCCCCGCAAGGCTTCCCACAACAAGCTGTGCCCCCTCAAAGAAACTGCCTCCGCCCGCACAGGCAGCACACACAATACCGCGCCGTGCCGCCTCCCGCGCGGCCTCCCGACTGTCTGTAATCAAAATCGTTTCCGAAGCCCATCCCGCATTCTCCCCGCTGTCTGTTACCGGTACGGCCTTCGGCACATCCTCTTTCCATTCAGCCGCAGTCAGCCCGCCTGACCCGTCAATCCATACACAGGCAATTCCTGCCGCTTCAAGTTCTCCTGCAAGTATGCGCGCCTCCCGCATCCATGCCTCATTTCCCAGATAAAAACATACATTCCGTAATCTCATATCCCCTGCCGCCGCCATTCCCCGATTTTGTTCTCCGTCCTGTATCCCCCCCGGCCTTGTTTCATCATAGCACATTTTTTCTGAAACGCCAAATACAGCCGCGAACATGGGCGCGCCTTCATTTTCCCTTGCAATCCTGCCATAAACTCAGTATAATAATGTGCACGCAAAAGGAAACTGCTAAAGTCGTTTCCTGCAATCCGACAGAAAGGAGATTGTAACTGTAAAGTGCTGAACAGTTACAGAAAATTATTATGGCTCAGAATCCAATTGTTACCATAACGATGGAGAATGGAGATCTGATCAAGGCAGAACTCTACCCCGAAACCGCCCCCAACACAGTCAACAATTTTATAAGCCTTGTAAAGAAAGGCTTCTATGACGGACTGATCTTCCATCGCGTGATCAGCGGCTTTATGATCCAGGGCGGCTGCCCGGACGGGACAGGTACGGGCGGCCCGGGCTATTCGATTCGCGGGGAATTTGCACAAAATGGGATCCGGAACGATCTGAAGCACGAGCCGGGCGTTCTCTCGATGGCCCGCGCAATGCATCCGGATTCAGCCGGGAGCCAGTTCTTCATCATGCACAAGGCTGCCCCACACCTTGACGGCGCATACGCTGCTTTCGGCAAAGTGACCGAGGGAATGGATTCCGTCAACAGGATCGCGGATACGCCGACTGACTACCGCGACCGTCCGCTGAAGACGCAGAAGATCGCTTCCATGACTGTTGAAACGTTTGGCGTAGACTACCCGGAGCCGCAGATCGGATAGGGGAGATCCATCTGCGTTATCCGTCTGCACGGCTCGCGTACTGCGTCAGCAGCAATATACCTCTCGAGAGCCCGCGCAGGTAATCGGACAGGGAAGATTCATCGGCCCTATCCGCCCCGCCGAGGGTGTGACGCCTCTGCGCAGCGATTCTCCTTGCGCCCTCGTGCGCATCCTCGCAGAACATTATGAGATTTACACTCAAATACGTACCGGAGATAAGAAGTCATGAAAAGACAAACAGATTTTGACTGGAACTACTTCATCAGGCACATCGCGATCATCGCGGTGCCCGTCGCGCTGCAGAACCTGCTGACCACCACAGGCAGCATGGTTGACACCATGATGCTGGCCTCGCTCGGCGAGCAGACGGTCGGAGCCGTCGGGCTGTGCGCCCAGTTCTCCAGTCTGATGTTCTCCTGCTACTGGGGATTTGTCGGCGGCGGTATGCTGTTCTTCGCGCAGTACTGGGGAGCGGGGGACGACGACGGGATCACACGCTCCTATGGGCTGACACTGGCCTTCATGATGTCAGTCGCCGTGATTTTCGCCGTGCTCGCGCTCGTCGCGCCGGGCTTTGTCATGAACATCTATACGGATAAGGCCGTGATCCAACAGATCGGCGTCTCGTACCTGCGGATTGTCGGCTTCGCATACCCGCTGCAGATCCTCGCGATGGCGCTCAGTGCGCTGCTGCGCTCGATCGAGCAGGTCAGGATCCCCCTGTACGGCGGGATTGCGTCGGTCTTCGCGAACTGCTTTTTCAACTACCTGCTGATCTTCGGCAAGCTTGGGCTGCCGCGCATGGGCGCTTCCGGCGCGGCCCTCGGGACGGTGCTCGCCGGTATCGTGAACCTGCTCGTGCTGCTGTTCTTTATTATAAAGAACAAATTGCCGTACGCGCTCGAATTCTCCCGCCATTTCCGCTGGAACCGCGCGGTGATCCGCCAGTACCTGCAGAAATGCTTCCCGATCCTGTGCAACGAATTCATGATCGGTGTCGGCAACATGATGATCAATATCGTGCTCGGCCATCAGGATGAACAGGCGATCGCGGCTGTCGCCGTGTTCCGCACGCTCGAGGGCATCGTGATCGCATTCTTCAGCGGCTTCTCGAACGCCGCCTCGATCCTCGTCGGCAAGGAGGTCGGCGCCGGGAACCATGAGCTCGCCTTCCAGCGGGCCAGGCGCATTGTCTACCTGTGCAGCGGCCTGATCGGCTGCGCCTGCCTCGTGCTGATAGCGATCCACAATCCGCTGCTGCACGCGATGGGCCTGCACGACGGGTCATACCGCATCGGCACCGGGATGCTGCTGGTCTACAGCGTCGCCGCGCTGATCCGCATGGGGAACTGGACGCAGAATGACACATACCGTTCCGCCGGGGACGCCGCGTTCGGCTCGATCCTGGAGATCACGTTCATGTTCCTCATGGTGCTGCCGTGCGTCTACGCGGCCAACTATGCGTTCCATGCGCCGTTCCTGCTCGTCTTCGCCCTGTGCTACGTCGACGAGCCGATCCGCTACATCATTATGCAGCGCCATATGTATTCCGGCAAATGGATCCGCCCGGTGTCGGACGCGGGGCTCGCGACAATCGAGGAGTTCCGGCGGAAGCATAAAATCAGGGTGGGAAAACAGGCGGTGTGAGCCAGATATCAGACCGCCCTCAACAAAAATGCCATATACAGCGGGAGCGTGAGGGTCTGGCCCGACCGCCCCACATTATAGTCTCCCAGCTTGACCGCGCTGGTGACATGATATTTCTCCGGATGCCGCAGAATTGTTTTCGTGCTTTTTGTGTTGCCGGTAGACGCTTTTACCTCCACCAGCGTACACGCCCCCTTATATCGGATCACAAAATCCACTTCCAGCCCGCTGTCCTTGTGGAAATAATAGAGCTTGCGTCCCATCTTGGCAAAAATATCCGCAACCAGGTTTTCAAAAATGGCTCCCTTGTATCCGTAAAGATTTCCCTGCAAAATATCGTACTGGGTCCCATCCTCCAGCATACTGACAAACAGGCCGCAGTCCCGCATATACACCTTGAACACATCCTCCTCGGCATTTCCATCCAAAGGAAGCTCCGTGATGGAAAGATTATAGCACCTGGAGATAATCCCCGCGTCCTCAATCCATTGCAGGCTGCCGGCATAGCTGGAGGCTGTGGAACCCTTTTTTATAACGGAATACTGAAATTTTTTATTCTCCTTGCTGAGCTGTTTGGGGATCGACTGAAAACACTCTTTGATCCGGGATTTGTCCTTTTTCTCTGCGTATTTTACCATGTCATCCTCGTAAGAGCGGACAATATCCCGCTGAATGCGCAGTACCTCATTCATTTGCTTCGTATCCACAAAGGTCTGTACTGCATCCGGCATTCCGCCCACCACGGCATATTGTAAAAGAAGCTGTTTCATGCGGCTATGGAGTGCCTCGGGGACAGGCGTTTCTGCATCCAGGCTCTTTTTCAGCATTTCAATGACCGGAGCGGCAATCCCATTTGCCCACAGGAATTCCTCGAAGTCCAAAGGGTACATATCGACCACAGTCTCCGAACCCACTGGGATGGATTTCGGTTCTTTTCCATACCCTTTGACACCCAGCAGGGAACCTGTCCCAATCACATCATATCTTCCGTCAATCCGGAAAAACTTCAAGGCAGTCCGGGCCTCCGGGCAATCCTGGATCTCATCCAGTATAAGGACTGTCTCTCCTGCTTCGAATACGGCTTCCCTGCCCAACAGGGCGGACAGCAGCATCACGATGTTGTCAATCTCCAAGGATCCGGAGAAAACGGATGCGTAGTCCGGATTCTCAAAAAAATTGAGATATACCACATTTTTGTAATTTTTCTTTGCAAAATCAAGAACCGAAAAGGTTTTACCGCACTGTCTGCACCCTTTTATGATCAGTGGCTTATGATTTGCCGTGTGTTTCCATTCGGTTAAACTCTGTTCAATCTTCCTTTTCAGCATGGTTCTTTCCTCCTTGCCTTGTCGCTATCCCTAACATACATGAAGGTGCAAACTTTTTCAAGGGAGTTTTTTAAGAATCATCAACTTTTTCAAACGACTTTTCATGGAAAGCGGTAACTTTTCCTTTCATATGAATCGGATAGGGGAGCCGCCCTCGTGCACAATCGAGTAGGGAAGATGCAATCTGACCTACTCGTCGCGCCGGGGGCGGCAGCGGCTTTGCCGCTGAAATTTCCTTGCCGCCCCGTGCGCAATCGGATAGGGGAGAGCTATCGACCCTATCCGCCCGCGCAGCCCGCGTGCTGCGTCAGCAGCAATATACCTCTCGCGGGCGTGCGCATAAGAAAAAGCAGCACAGATTTACGAATCCATGCCGCTTTTCTTGTTAAAATTCACTTATTTTCTGTTTCAAAGCCTGCTTTTTGTTCTACAATTACAGAATTACTGCTGTGACTGCGCGATCTTGTCCGCGATGAATGCGGTCATACCGGCTTCTGCGTCCTCAAGGCCGTTCGCTGCGAATTCTTCCTGCATTGCATCCCATGCAGCGTCGAAGTCGTCCGGGCTGCCCTGTACGATGCTGATCAGGGTCGGCCACGCGATCTCGTCGAGGATCGCGATCGTGTCGCTCAACTCGCTCGGTGTCTGGTAAGCCCAGATAGCGGAGCACGGCGGCAGCTCAAATTCATCAGACTGCGGGAAGATGTCCGCCAGAAGCTCCACGCCCCATGCCTCTACTGCTTCCTGCTCGATTGCATTGTACTCAGCTTTCAGTGTGTCAGCCGTTGTCCTCGTGATCGGCTGTCCCTCGGAATCGAGGACGCCGTTTGAATAGTGCGGCCAGCCGTTGCCTACGTAATAGCCAACGCCTGTATCCTTCGCGTAATCAGCGTCTGTGTTGCTGTAGTCAATCTCTTCCTGTGTGCGGTAACGGTTGCCATCCTCATCCACGAAATAGTTCACATCCTGCACGCCCCAGTTGATCAGGGTCTGGCCCTCCTCCGAGCAGATGTAGTCGAGAAATTTGATTGCGGCCTCCGGGTTCTCGCAGTCCTTCGTGATGCCGACGCCCCAGCCGACACCCATGCCCTGATACTGCAAGGATGCGCACTTCTGGTCTGCGGTCAGTGTCACAGGCAGCGCACAGTATGTCTGCTCAAGCTTGCCGTCGCCCTCAAGCACCGTCTGGGCCTCCTGATAATCCCAGGAAGCGTCCATGATCGCAACGACGCGGCCAGATGAGAGCTTCGCGATGTAGTCCTCATGTGTCTGCGTCGCAAAGTTCGGGTCAAGGATACCTTCGTTGTACATACGGTTCAGCCAACGGAAATATTCCTTCTCATTTTCCGTCGTGTGCTTGTAGAAGCAGTTGCCCTCCTCATCCATGAACCACTGGCCGTTGTCCGGAGATGCATCGCCGATGAACCCGGCAGGATTGCTCAGCGTGATGTACCAGTGCCAGTCTGCCGCGGAGAGGGAGATGCCGATCATTTCCTGGCCGTCCTCGGTCGTAGGATGCGCCTCGAGGTAAGATTTGATCAATGCCTCATACTCCTCGAGTGTCGTCGGGTAATTCCAGTCATTCTCCTTGACTGCAGCGTACTGGATCTGGCAAGTACCGGATGTCTCGAGCGCCGAATTCCCCACCTCGTAATAGGACAGCTGGTAGATGCCCGGATCGTCCGTCGACCATCTCAGCTTGTCATACTCTTCTCCGAAGAACTCCTTGATATGCGGGCCGTACTCGTCGATCAGCGGCTCCATGTCGATGTAAGCGCCCGCCTCATACAAGTCGTTCGCATTGCCCTTCGCAAATACCATGTCCGGATACTCATCGTCAGCGATCATCAGGGCGATCGCCTCAGCATCCGTCGTCACCGGGAAGGACATCTCGATCTTCACGCCCGTGGCATCAGTCAGCGCCTGTGCTACCGGGTTCGTCCACGGATCCTCCTGTGTCCCATCTGAATTGAAATACGTGATAGTAATGGGCTCCCCGCCCTCCTCTGCCATTGCAGGAATTCCTGTCGTTGCCAGCATGGACATACCCATTGCAAGAGCAATCACCTGTTTCTTTTTCATACAAATCCTCCTTCTCTGGCGTCCGGCCTGCGCCGCGCCGTTTTTAATAATTCGTTCGTAACCGTTCAGTATCTTCACCGTTACGATGATTCTTTATATTCACATCCCGACTCCACTGACCGGGATGTCAATACCTGCCTGTGTCAGTCCTTTACCGCCCCGAGTGTCATGCCTCCGACAAAATATTTCTGCAGGAACGGGTACACGATCAGGATCGGGACTGTCGCGATAATCGTGACCGCCATACGCACCGACAGCGGCGTCACCGTATTGCTGACCGTCGCGGATGCGCTGTGAGGGTCAATCTTCTGCGTCGCCTGCTGCATGATCATGTACAGCTTGTACTGCAGCGTCTGCAGCTTCTGCGCATAAAGGTATGTATCCATAAAAGAGTTCCACTGGCCTACCGCGTAGAACAGCGCCACAGTCGCATTGACCGGCTTGCACAGCGGGACGATGATGCGCGCCCAGATCCTGAGGTCATTTGCCCCGTCGATCATCGCCGCCTCCTGCAGTGCCAGCGGCAGCCCCTGGATGTAGGACCGCACGAGGATCACATTGTACACCCAGATCACGCCCGGAATGATGTATACAAGGAAGTTATTGCCGAGGTTCAGGGTGCGCTTGATCAGCAGGTACTCCGGGATCAGGCCGCCGCTGACATACATCGTCAGGACGAACATCACCGTAAACAGCTTGTTGAAATAGAAATCCTTGCGGCTCAGCACGTACGCGAGCATCGAGGTACAGAACAGGCTCACCACCGTGCCGACCAGCGTCCTCGCAACAGAGAGGCCGAACGGCTCCAGGATATTGTTCTCCTCAAAAACGTATACATAGTTCTTCAGCGTAAATACACGCGGGATGATGAAGTTGACATTGCGCACCGTATCAACCGAATCATTGAGCGAAATCGCCAGCACGTTCAGGAACGGATACAGCGTGATAATCAGCATGAACACAAAAAATATGAGCAAAAATACATCGAATGCATGTATTTTCTGTGATGTCAGTTTCTTTTTCTGAATCATGGCCGCCCCTCCTTATATCAGCTTGTCTTCGCCAACGAGCGAAGCGAACTTGTTCGCAATCAGCAGGAGCGCTACCCCGACTAACGACTGGAACATACCGATTGCTGTACCGAGGCCGTAATCATTCCTGCCGATGCCGCGCTCATAGGAGAACCACGAAAGCACCATCGTGTGCTCCTGCACAGCCGGGACGCTCAGCAGCATCTGGCGCTCCATGCCGACGTTCAGCGCGCTGCCGATGCTCATGATCAGGAGCACGATAATCGTCGGGCGGATGCCCGGGAGGGTGATGTGCCATATGCGCTGGAAGCGGTTCGCGCCGTCCACCTTGGCCGCTTCATAGAGGCCCTGGTCGATCCCGGCGATTGCGGACAGGTAGATGATCGCGTTCCAGCCCATCTCCTTCCAGATATCGATCAGTACAATGACAAACCAGATCTGTGGCGAGTTCGTACTCATCAGCTTCAGGTTCTGCCCGAAGATCGTGTCGATCACGCCGCCGTCGTTGAAAAAGTTCTTCGCGATACTGGCGATGATAACCCATGATACAAAGTGCGGGAGATATGACACTGTCTGTGTAATTTTCTTAAAGCGGGTGAACACCAGCTCGTTCAGCAGCACCGCGAACATAATCGACGTCACCGTGCTCAGGACAAGGCCGATCAGGCTGATCCCGACCGTGTTGATCATCGTCTGCATGAACAGGCGGTCGTTGAACGCCTTGATAAAATTGTCAAACCCGACAAATTTCCTCTCAAAAACCGACTTCGCAAACGTCGCAGGCTTCACCTCCTGAAACGCCATCGTCCATCCCCACAATGGGACATACTTGAAAATAATCAGCCAGACCAGAAACGGAACCGACATCAGCAGCAGATACCTCTGCTTCCACATGAGTGCCCAACTGAATTTCTGTCTGACTGTTTTTTCCTTCGCCTTCGCTTTACGCCCGGCAGCCATAACGCAACTCCCCTTTCCATAGATAAATTATATCTATTATACAACTTGTCACTTTGCTTAACACGATTCAGTTTTAACCGTTCAATCTATCATTTTTTAACTTTTTTGTTGTTTTTACTATTTTTTTATGTTATTATTGACCTGCGCAAACGATTAAGAGTTTATTGCTTTTGGATTATTTGCACATTTTTTTTGCGGCATAAATGCCCAAAAGCATTGGGAAATGCGCGAGAGGGAAGGATGTTTGCAGATGGACAGGGAGATACTTTTCGGTTATCTGAATGCCTATACAGAGGCAGAATTGTTTTACAAAAAATGCGGCGAGCAGCAAGACGGCACATATGATACTGCCACAGACGGGATTTGCCCGTGCAGGCCATGCAATACAGGGCTGCGGAGCATACGGGTCAGCAGGCATTGCCGGTATCTGCCGCCGCATTTGCATTCCCACGAGCACTTCGGTATTGTCTATGTAGTTAAGGGCGCCTGCCGCCATCAGATCGGTGAGAACATGGTCATAATGCAGGAGGGCGATCTCTGCCTGCTTTCCCCGCACACGGTTCACTCTGTCTATGCCGATGCGGATGACATCGTGCTCCGTATCCTGTTTGGCACGAGGATGATCGAGAGCTTCCTGTCTTCCGCCCCGCATGAGTCTGATATCCTTACTGATTTTCTCCGGAACTCGGTCTTCCTGGAAGACCATGCGGCGTATCTGCTGTATCACACAAAGGGTGACAGCGACATCCTCAGCCAGATTCTTGATATGTATGTAGAAGAGCTTCAGGCAAATACCTACACAGACCGTATCATCACCCATATGCTGATGATCCTTTTCATCAGGCTCGTCCGCAAATATGAACCGACATCCGCAGATGCCCTCCATGCTTCCTCCGGGGGTGATACCTCGCGTATTCTGCGTTACATCCAGGAGAATTACGCCTCCGCCTCCCTTGAGGAACTGGCAGGCCTCCTGAATTACTCTGTCCCATACTGCTCCAGATATGTAAAAAAGAATACCGGCCTGAGCTTCTCATCCCTCCTGCGCAGGGTCCGCCTGCAGAAAGCGACCGATTATCTGCAGAACACGGATCTGTCCATCGACCGCATCAGTGAACGGATCGGCTATGCCAATCCTGAAAATTTCATGCGTATGTTCAAAAAAGAATATGGAATATCACCCTCGCAATATCGGGGGGGGGTATTGGAGAGCGTCAAAAACGCCATCCATTGCTGATCCTGCAATGGATGGCGCGCCGCGCCGCTGATTTACGCGGGAAGCCAGAAGCCTCCCATCCTGGCGTCTCCCGTGAGCTTAATGGTAAGTGTAAATGGCTTTTGCATCTCCTGCCCTCCGGCCTCAGCCGTCAGCATAATCTCCGTAAATCCATCTGACTGCCCGGCCCACACGGCGGTATCTGCAGGCTTGTATCCGGCATATGCGGACACAGCACCGATCTCTGCTCCTTCACCGGCATACAGCGTCACACTGCCGCCTCCGGGCGCGCTGACCAGCAGCTTGATCCGGCCTCCCGCGGGGAATGGTTCGCAGTCCCGGTAAACCAGCCAGGCCGCTTTGGCGTTGTCCTTCACGCAGGCACTGCAGTCTTCACCGTGCATCCCGTCCGCAGATCCGACTCCAAGCACCGCATTTCCGTAATCATCCCAATGATCCGCCGGGACGAAGCTGCCTCTCCTGCGAAGCCCGCGGCTGTCGCCGGAAAGCTTCCAATCGGCCTGCAGGCGGATATCATTGCACGAGGCTCCGACCTCGAAGGTATAAGTCCCTTCCTCGACGAGGAAACTGCCGGACACTACATCATAATATCGCAGTTCCCTGCGCGGAATTGTAAAAATGACTCTGCGCTGCTCACCGGGCAGGACGTCATGGACACGCACAAAGGCAACCAGGCGTCGGATCGCCTTTTGCACGCGCCCGGACGGCTCCCGCACATAGAGCTGTACCACCTCGTCGCTTGTATAGTTGCCGCAATTCTCAATCGTAAGCGCTATGCGCAAATCTAAAATATGTTCGTCAGCATCACATTTTCCGACAGACTCAAAGCAGGTACGCAGCCCTATGTTCTTTTTCTCAGTGACTTGCTGTATTTTTTCAATTTGAGTTCTCATACTGCAGGTCTGCACCTCCGTATCAGATGCAGAAGCCCTCTCCTGCGTCACGCTCAGGTCACGGTACGCGAATGGGCTGTAGGTCAGTCCGTGGCCGAATGCGTACAGCGGCTCTCCTGTGTAATACCGGTAGGTGCGCTCCGTCTTTGCAATATCGTAGTCGTCAATATCCGGCAATGTCTCCTTTTCAGAATACCAGGTCATGTTGAGGCGGCCTGCGGGAGCACTGTCCCCGAACAACGTATTCGCAACCGCATACCCCAGATCCTGCCCGCCCGATGCCGACCAGAGGATCGCAGGCAGATGCTCCTGCTCCCAGTCGATTGCATACGGATAGTTCGAGATCAGCACGAGCACGGTATTCGGGTTCGCCGCAAGCACTGCCTGGGCGAGCGCTCGCTGCGACGGCGGAAATTCGATAGAAGGACGGTCAGCATCCTCCTTGCCGTTGATGACCGGACAGCAGCCCAGCACCAGGACCGCCGCATCTGACTGCTCTGCAAGAGAGACGGCCCGCTGCGTGCCGGATTCGATCACTTCAGGTTCAAACTGTAAGGAAGCGCTGTGTCCTGCATTCTCTGTTGTCGCCAGCTCCCCGCCCTGCGGTTCTCCGACCGGCGTCTTGAAGGCCAGCTGCTTCGCCGCGACCAGTCCGTCCGCCCGCAGATACAGCCCGCAGTGATACCATGTCTCAAGGCATTCCTGCGTCCAGGTAAAGCACTCCTTCACGAACCACCCGAACAGCTCCTTCTTGTCAGCGACAATCAAGCCGTCATCATGTACCATCAGATACCGGGAAAGGCGTGGCACGTAGAACGTAAACTGCCCGCTGCCCCAGTCCTGGACGATGAATAATTCAGCTTTTTCACGGTCTTTCGACAGGATCAGGCGGTTATCCGCATCCAGCGCCGCGTAACGTGCGCCACACCGCAGATACACACGGTCAAGGCCATCTGCGGCAGCTACGGCAGCCTCCGCCTCCAGCACATCAATCATCGCGGTCCGACTCCTGTCCAAAGCTGTGGCAGCAGCACCGTCATCTGGAACACTGCATCCCAGCGCCGCCCTGACGCCATCCAGCACCGTCGCCCGGTACGACGGTTCCCCGCCATACCAGTCCTGGTACCACACGTCCGCAAGCGGCCCGAGCACGCACACGGTTTTGTCTTTCGGCAGCGGCAGCAGACCTTCATTTTTCAGCAGGACGACCGACTCCTGCGCAAGCTTCCGGCTGACGGCCTGGTTCTCTGAGGAGTTGAGCTCACTCTCCGGCAAATGGCTCCACGGATTCGCGCCGTATGCGTCGTACATGCCCAGCCGCAGCTTCGTCGCAAAGGAATGCGCCAGGGCGCAGTCAAGATCTGCCTCCGTAATCCATCCCTTCTGATAAGCCTCGCGCGCCGCGGCCTCCACGACATCCGGCTGGTCCGTCATACAGTCCACACCCGCTTTCAGCGATTTTGCGACCGTCTCCGCATGTGACTGTGTCGCGTGGTGCATATTCGCGGCCATCGACATCGCGCCGCCGTCGCACACGACATGGCCGTCCAGCCCCCACTTCCCCCGGATCAGTTCATTGACCCTGTGATCGAGCATCTGCACGACTCCGTTCACCTTATTATAGGCAGTCATCACAGAAGTCGCGCCGCCCTCCTCGATCACGCGGCGGAACGGCTCATAGTAGTATTCATTCCGGCTCCTCGCGTCGACCGACGACGACTTGACGCCTCTGCCGTCCTCGACATTATTTGCGAAAAAATGCTTCAGCGCAGATGAGATCAGCAGATGGTCAGGATCATCCCCCTGCATCCCACGCACATAGGCTGCCGCCATCTTCCCGGTCAGGAACGGATCCTCGCCGTAGCCTTCCTCTGTCCTGCCCCAGCGCGGATCCCGCTCGATATCGACGGTCGGCGCCCAACGGAACAGCCCGCCATGCGGGTGGCGCCCATAAAGAACCCGTGCCTCCTTGCCGACTACTCTTCCGGCCTGCCCGATCAACTCCGTATCCCACGACGCGCTCATGCCGATTGGCTGCGGGAACGAGGTCGTCGGCTCGGGTACGCCCCTGCCATCCTGGTCATGCCTCGCCTCCACGCCATGTGCAGCCTCCCCTCCGATGTGATTTGCCGCAATCCCCAGGCGCGCCAGCTCCGGCGTCGACGTGCCGAGAAAGCTGAGCTTCTCATCGATCGTCATCTCCCCGAGCAGCCATGCGATCCGCTCTGTCAGCGGCCTCCGACTGTCCCAAAGTGGTGTCTCCATATAGGCCGGGCGTTTCCCATCTGCGCATCCGTCAGATTTATTTCCACATACATGCCCTGTGTTGTAAGCTTCCATTTCAGTCCTCCT
>CAYRKA010000016.1:0-29892 GCA_964424785.1 uncultured Lachnospiraceae bacterium
ACTGCCTCCTCGACCTTCTCAATGTGTGTGATATCGTCCAGATTGATGATCGCGCCGATCTCCGCCGCCCTCTTAAATTCATCAACCGGCGTATCGTTCGACGAAAACATGACATCATGCCCCGTGATGCCGACCGCCTCGGACAGCATCAGCTCCGTCATCGACGAGCAGTCCGTCCCGCAGCCATACTCATGCAGGATCCTGATCAGGAACGGATTCGGCGTGGCCTTTACCGCGAAATACTCCTTATAGCCTTTGTTCCACGAAAATGCCTCGTACAGCTCCTTCACATTATCGCGGATCCCTTTCTCATCATATAGATGGAACGGTGTCGGATACTGTGCCGCGATCTCTTCGAGCTTCTCCTTTGTCACAAATGGTTTCTTCATAATACACTCTCCTCATATTTCCTCTTTATTCTTCTGTCATTGCCGCACTACTCCTCCGCGCCAAAGAATACATCCATCCGATGTTTTTTGTCGACGAGGTGGTTGTACTGGAGCGTCTGGTATTCTGACAGGAGTCCACCATATGTTTCATCCTCAAGATTGTAGAACGTCCCGCTGCTGTCCTGATATACCATCCCGTTTATGACCGGGAGCGTCTCCATCAGATTGCTTAAGTATTTCTGATAGCCTGTCTGCGGTACGCCCGCCGCGTCAAGCACCAGCCCGCTGAGGTAGTTGACGCTGATCCCGTCATAATACGTATGCGCGAGCCCGTAATTGCTCCAGATCAGGAACGGTACGCGGTAGCCCTGCTCCGCATACTCCAGCGTCTCCTCCTCCTGCACGCCGCAGATACGCCGGATCACATTTGTGATATAGTCGGACGGCTGATGGTCGCCAAACATCACGACCACAACCGGCTCTTCCTGCTCCTGCAGATACAGGATCAGCTCCTGCAATGCGTTATCCGTCTCGTTCATCAACGTCAGGTACTTCTCTGTAGCAAGCACGCTCGTCGTCTTGTCTTCGACCTCAGGCAGCGTAATATAGGAAGTGAAATCCGGCGATTCCTTGCTGTACCCGCCATGGTTCTGCATCGTCACCTCAAAGGTGAACAACGGGCTGTCACCCTTCAGCTCAAACTGCTCGATAATCTTCTCAAACGCCGCACGGTCACTGACATAGCCGCGCATACGATGCGGATTGTCAAAGGCAGTGACATCGAGGAACTCGTCAAAGCCAAAGTAATCATACACCTCGTCACGGTCCCACCCGGAACGGTTGTACGGATGGATCGCAAGCGTATCGTAGCCGAGCGACTCCAGGTGGCTCACAAGCGACGGCATCTCGCTGCTGATATATTGCTGGTAAGGGATGCTGCCAGTCGGCAAAAAGGCCATCGTATCGCCGGTCAGGAACTCGAATTCCGTGTTCGCCGTATTGCCTCCCTTGACAGACACATAGAGCTCGCCGCCAATGCCCTCCTCCTGCATCATCCGAAAAAACGGCATGACCTCCTCGCTCGTCTCGAAATCGCCCCATACGGACAGTTCCGAGAAAGCCTCATCCATAATCACAATGATATTGGGATATGCCTCCGTATCCATCCCATCCTCGTCTGCGGGATCGCCGCTCTCCAGTGCTCCCTCTGTCAATCCCTGTATATCCTCGGACAGACAGGCTTCAGCGATCTCCTCCGCCCTCTCCACCGAATACCCCGACGGTTCCTCGATATTCAGATAACGCAGGTTGCCGAGGAACGCGCCCGCGATACCATTGTTGCGGTACAGCACATTCAGCGTGAACAGCACCGTGTCCATCCCGAAAAAGCTCTGCACCTCGGTTTTCTGTATTCCGGTCACATAGAAGCAGAGCAGCACCAGGCAGACAAGGCCGCCCGCCAGGCGCGTCCGCCAGTGCCCGAAGCGCACGGAGGACTTCGACGCGATCAGGATGATCCACACGAACGCAATCAGTACGAACGCGCACCTCCAGCTCAGCGTATACTCATAATTGTCTGCAACCGACATCGCTGTCCCGATCGAGAGCAGATCCCAGGGGACGATCGGCGTACCGCGGAAGCTGACGACGAAATAATTCGCGAGCCCCCAGATCATCGGCACCAGCGTCGCGATCCGGAAGCCGAGCCGCACGCTGCCAAAAGCCAGCGCACACAGGCCATAGAGCAGGTAGAAAAACAGCAGGTTCAGGATCAGGATCGGCAGTGTCAGATCCGTGATCACATGCGTATAATACTCCAGAGCTGCCAGCGCCGCGAACGGCAGCAGGATGTAGCACACCGCGGAAATGATTTTGCCATAGGAGAAATCCAGCAGCACAAAAAAACCGGCAGCGAGGCTGAGGAAAACAGCGAGCGCCACATAGCTGCCGACAACTCCCTCTCCCGCAATCGCAAGTCCCATAATAACAAGCATAGCTGCGGCCAGCGCAATGGCAGCCGCAGCTCTTTTTCTCTCCCAGCAGATAAATGATTTTTTCGTCTTCATGACTGTCCCTTATTTCTTTTTGATATGCTGATGTGTAAAAAGATGATCCTGGCAATACTCATAATTGCCGTCACATTTCGAGCAATAGCGGAACTCCAAATGCGCCCCGTCATTCTCCGTCCTGCCGCAGACTGTGCACTTGTGGCGCGTATTGCCGTGCGGCTGCACCTTCCGTACATTGCGTTTGAACTCCTGCCTCCTGTGGACCTCGTGAGGGCGGAAACGGCGCATATCGCGGGAAGCCAGGAAGTAAATCAGGAAATTCAGCAACGCTGAGAAAATCGCGATCCTTGTGCTGACCCCGCCTGCCACCATGCTGTAGAGAAGCGTCGCCGCATACAGGATGCCGATCCATTTCATCTTGATCGGAATCAGGAAATACAGCAGCACCTCGATGTTCGGGTAGGTGAACGCGAAAGCGAGGCAGATCGACATATTAATATAGTAGGTACTGAACGCAAGGCTGGTAAAGTACGCGCCTCCCAGATAGTAGAGCAGGAACGCACCGACCACTGTGAACAGGATGCCGGAGAACACATAGACATTGAAACGGAAATCCCCCCATGTGCGCTCCATCGTCTTGCCGACCGAGAAATAAAAATAGAGCATCACGATCGTGAACAGGTCAAACTGTCCCGGCGGCACCAGCACCCATGAAATTATGCGCCAGACCTGTCCGCGCATGATCAGGCCTGGATGAAGTGTCAGATAATTCAGCACCTGCGGCATCATATACATGATCAGGTAACCGGCCGCATACAGTGCAATCATGATTGCCGGAAGATTCGGGATCGCGTATCTCCCGTATTTGCGTTCCAGCTTATCTAAAAAGTCCATAAGCATCCTCTTTCTGTTGATATTACGTACCATAAGGGTTTTCGCAAATGCAATTATAAATTTTACAGTCCTGTTTGTCAATCGGAGTGCCGCCGTTTTTTCCGTATTTAGACTTTTTTAAGAAAAATCCCAGATGGCTTCTGTTGCCTTGACCAGCCTTTTCTCAGGGATATGGCCGGTAAGTCGGAATGCAGATCCGGTCGCCGACCTGCAGGTTGTAAACGTCCACATATGGATTTGCAAAGATCAGGGCCGATACTTTTACGTGATACTTCTTTCCGAGGAGGTAGAGGGTGTCGCCTTTTTCGATTGTGTGGGTGAAGCCGATGCATTTTTTTTGCATGATGGTTACTCCTGAACTATGATTCTGTATATAGGATATGCGGGGGCGGCGGTTTTGACAGGATCGGCATCCTGCGAATAAAAATGTAGCACACCAAAGCCGGATGTGGTAAGATAAACGAGAATGCGAATACCTAATATTCGCATTCCGTGGAGACAGGCTTTTGGCCCTGGAATCATATTATATAAGGATGGGAAACAAATATGGCAGGATCGTCTTTTGGGACTATTTTCAGGATCAGTACGTGGGGAGAATCCCATGGGAAGGGGATCGGGGTTGTCGTGGATGGGTGCCCGGCGGGGATCGCACTTTGCGAGGAGGACATCCAGCGCGACCTCGACAGGAGGCGTCCGGGACAGAATCGGTACACGACGGCCCGGGCGGAATCGGATGCGGTCGAAATCCTCTCGGGTGTGTTTGAGGGGCGCACGGCCGGGACGCCGATCGCAATGCTTGTGCGCAACCAGGACCAACGGTCGCGGGACTACGGAACTATCGCGGAGCTGTACCGCCCAGGGCACGCGGACTATACCTTTGACCAGAAATACGGCTTCCGGGATTACCGCGGGGGCGGGCGTTCCTCGGGACGTGAGACGATTGGCCGCGTCGCGGGCGGCGCAGTCGCGCGCCGTCTGCTCGCGGAGCTCGGGATCACGGTCACGGCGTACGTGAGCGCGGTCGGCCCGGTCGGGATCGACCGCAGCCGCATGGATTTTGAGGAAATTGAGCGCAACATGGTGCGTATGCCGGATGCGCAGGCCGCAGAGCGCGCGGCTGCATATCTTGAAGAGTGCGTCCGCTCCCAGGATTCGAGCGGCGGGACGATCGAGTGCATCGCCACGAACCTCCCGGCCGGCCTCGGCGAGCCGGTCTTTGAGAAGCTCGACGCGAACCTCGCCAAAGCGCTGATGTCGATCGGCGCGGTCAAGGCCGTCGAGATCGGGGACGGCACGCTTGTCGCCACGCGCAAGGGCTCTGAGAACAATGACTGCTACACCACCGACGAGGCAGGGCAGCCGCACAAAGCCTCGAACCACAGCGGCGGCACACTTGGCGGGATCAGCGATGGCGCTCCTCTCCTGCTGCGCGCCTCCTTCAAGCCGACCCCGTCCATCGCCCGGCCACAGGCCATGCTCGGCCGCGACGGAGCCTGCCACACTGAAGTGATCAAAGGCCGCCACGACCCGGTCATCGTGAGCCGTGCCGTCGTCGTAGTAGAAGCCATGACAGCACTCACGATCGCAGACCAGCTCCTGTTAAACATGAGCGCCCGGCTCGACAACGTGAAAAAAGTATACGAACGGGAAAGCTGACTGACACATTCTACTCATACCTCGATATCAGGATGCAGTTCGGCGTATCGATTTTGATCGGCCGCCCCTTCATGACCAGTAGCCCCTGCTCATAATCGATCGTAAAGAACCGGATCTCGTTTGTCTCATGGTTCAGCACGACGAGCGTCCGCTCCCCCGGGAACACGTCGATGTCCTTCGGGTAGTCGCCGCTGATCGGCAGGCAGCACAGCCTCGTGAGCAGGCCGGTCTCCTGGTCGATCGAAAATACGGCAGCCGTGTTCTCCCCTGCTGTCGAGGCGTAGAGATATTTCCCGCTCGGAGAGAGCTTCATGCCGCAGCAGGCGCTGCCCATCGAATCCTTGTCGCGCAGCACTGAGACCTCCTGGAGCTTCTCAAACTCCGGCGCTTTGCCGTCCCCGTCATAGCGGTAGACACAGATTTCGTTCGTCAGCTCGCAATTGATATAGGCGAACCGCCCGTCCGCGCTGAATGCGAGCAGCCGCGGGCCGGAATCGAGCTTGCAGCGCAGGATATCGAAGAGCTTGAGCTTGCCGGTCTTCTCATTTACCCTGTAGATCTTGACCTGGTCGATCCCGTTGTCGACGGCGCAGAGGTACTTGTCATCCGGCGTCGGGATCACGCAGCTCACATGCGGGCGGAAATTGCGCTCCGCGACGCTGCCGAGGCCGCGGTGGAAGATCCCGTCCATCACCGAGCCGAGGCGCCCATCCTGGTGCGTATGGACCACCGTGACCTTGCCGTCATGGTATCCGCCCACGAACAGGAAACGCCCGCTCTTGTCCGTGGAGAGGTAGCAGCCTCTCATCCCGTCGATCCCGACCTTGTTGATCGGCTCAAGCCCGCCATCCTCCCGGATCCGCAGCACCTCGACGCCTTCGTCCGCAATCGAGTACAGATATTTGCCATTGTAGGACTTGGTCATGTGGGACGCGTTGTTGACCGGGACCACCTCACGCTCCGTCATGATCCCCGCCTCCACATCGATATCATAAACGTGTATGCCAATGCTGCTCCCATGTGTATAGGTGCCGACGTACGCCACGTATTTCTCCTGTCCTGCCATCCGAAATCCCTCCAATCTGCTGTTATCTCCCTCCGGCTCTCCCGAAGCCTGCGGCCGCACTGAACAGCTCTTTTTGCCATCTTACCATAGATAACCCCGTTTGTTAAGTAAAATACTTCAAAAAAATCCGAAAAATGTATTGACACCAGTATGGAAATGAGTATAATCATCCATAGCGTCTGTTTAGTAAAACTAAACTTTTAGTTTATATTTACTGCGTTTGAGAAGAAGGGGGCCAATCATGCAAATCGGCAGCAAACTGAAAGAGCTACGTGTCGCCAGGAACCTGACGCAGGAGGAGCTGGCAGACCGCGCCGAGCTATCTAAGGGATTCATCTCCCAGCTTGAGCGTGATCTCACCTCACCTTCGATTGCTACGCTCGTCGACATCCTGCAGTGCCTCGGCACCAACCTGCAGGAGTTTTTCGCGGATACGTCCGAAGAACAGATTGTCTTCAGGGATCAGGATTACTTTGAAAAGATCGATACGGAGCTGAAAAACAAAATCGAGTGGATCATCCCGAATGCCCAGAAGAATACGATGGAGCCGATCAGGCTGACTCTGGAGCCGGGCGGTTCGACCTATCCTGATGTCCCGCATGAGGGGGAGGAGTTCGGCTACGTCCTGTCCGGCAGCATCACGATCCATCTCGGGAGCCATGTATACAAGGCAAAGAAGGGAGAGTCCTTCTATTTTACTCCCAGGACACAGCATTACATCACAGCGAACGGAAAGACGGGAGCGTCTCTGATCTGGATCAGCTCGCCTCCGAATTTCTGAGGAGGTACGTATGAGCAACAAATTGATCGACCTTGTCGGCATCGCCAAAATTTTTGACGGAGTGACCGTCCTTGACGACCTGAACCTCTATATCCGCGAGAATGAATTCCTCACGCTCCTCGGCCCGTCGGGCTGCGGCAAGACGACGACACTGCGCATCCTTGGCGGCTTTGAGAACCCGGATAAGGGAAGGGTGATCTTTAACGGGCAGGATATCACGCAGCTCCCGCCGAATAAGCGCCAGCTCAACACCGTTTTCCAGAAGTACGCGCTTTTTACACATATGACGATCGCCGAGAATATCGCATTCGGCCTGAAGATCCGCAAGAAAAGCAAGGCTTATATCGATGACAAGATCCGCTACGCGCTGAAGCTTGTGAACCTCGAAGGCTACGGGAACCGCAAGCCGGATTCCTTAAGCGGCGGCCAGCAGCAGCGGATTGCGATCGCGCGGGCCATTGTCAACGAACCGAAGGTCCTGCTGCTCGACGAGCCGCTCGGCGCGCTCGACCTGAAGCTGCGCCAGGATATGCAGTATGAGCTGATCCGGCTCAAGAATGAACTCGGCATCACTTTCATCTATGTGACGCACGACCAGGAGGAGGCCCTGACGATGTCGGATACGATTGTCGTCATGAACCAGGGCTACATCCAGCAGATTGGCACACCGGAGGATATCTACAATGAGCCTCAGAATGCCTTCGTCGCGGACTTTATCGGGGACAGCAACATCCTCGACGGCACGATGCTCGAGGACCGCCTCGTCGAGATCCTCGGCGCGAAGTTCCCGTGCGTCGATGAGGGCTTCGGCAGGAACCGGCCTGTCGACGTCGTGATCCGCCCGGAGGATATCGACCTGCTCCCGCCTGAGGAGGGAACGATCCAGGGGGTCGTGACACACCTGATTTTCAAGGGTGTCCATTATGAGATGGAGGTTGCCGCGAACGGCTACGACTGGCTAGTACACAGCACCGACCTCTTCCCGGTCGGGACGAAGGTCGGCATCCATGTGGATCCGTTTGACATCCAGATCATGAACAAGCCGGAATCCGAGGATGAGGAGGCGGTAGCAGTTGATGAGTAAGGGGAAATCAAAATGGCTGCTTGCCGGCCCGTTCCTTGTGTGGACGCTGGCTTTTATCATGATCCCGCTCGCGATCATCGTCTACTACGGGCTGACGACGGCCGATGGCCACTTCACGCTCGCGAATATCGCCGAGATGGGGACGCCTGAAAACATGAAGGCGCTTGGCATCGCACTGCTGCTCTCCCTGGTCAGCACCGTGATCTGCCTCGTCATGGCCTATCCGCTCGCGATGATCCTGTGCAGCCTCAAGTTCAACGCGAGCGGCCTGATCGTTATGATCTTCATCATCCCGATGTGGATGAATTTCCTGCTGCGCACGCTCGCATGGCAGACGCTGCTTGAAAAGACCGGCGTCATCAATATGCTGCTCGGCGCACTGCACTTGCCGAAGCTGAACATCATCAATACGCCGTACGCGATCGTGCTGGGCATGGTGTACAATTTCCTGCCGTTCATGCTGCTGCCGATCTACAACAGCCTCGCGAAGATCGACCCGAACGTCGTCAACGCGGCACGCGACCTCGGCGCGAACGGCAGGCAGACCTTCCTGCGGATCACGCTCCCGCTCAGCCTGCCCGGCGTCATCAGCGGCATCACGATGGTATTTGTGCCTGCACTGACGACCTTCGTGATCAGCGACCTGCTCGGCGGCTCCAAGATCCTGCTGATCGGCAACGTGATCGAACAGAAATTCAAGCAGGGCAGCAACTGGAATGTCGGCAGCGGGCTTTCGCTCGTGCTGATGGTGTTTATCCTGATCAGCATGGCCATCATGCAGAAATATGACAAGGATGGAGAGGGGGCGGCCTTCTGATGAAAAATATTTTAAAGCGGCTGTATCTCGCGCTGATTTTCATCCTGCTGTACGCGCCGATCCTGACGCTGATCGTGCTCTCGTTCAACGGCTCGCGCACCCGGGCGAAGTGGGGCGGCTTCTCGCTCAAATGGTACGCGGCGCTCCTCGAGGATGAGCAGATCCTGCAGGCGCTCTCCAACACGCTTGTGATCGCCCTGCTCTCCTCGCTGATCGCGACCGTGATCGGCACGATGGCTGCCATCGCGCTCGGCTCCATGAGGCGCAGGACGCGCACGTTCTGGCTGTCGATGGCCAACATCCCGATGCTGAACGCCGAGATCGTGACCGGCATCTCGCTGATGCTGCTGTTCATTGCGGCCGGCAACCTCCTGTCCATATTCGGCGGCAGCGTGACCTTCGGCTTCTGGACCATCCTGATCGGCCACATCACCTTCAACCTGCCCTACGTCGTGCTGAATGTCATGCCGAAGCTCAGGCAGGTCAACATCAGCACATACGAGGCCGCGCTTGATATCGGGGCTTCTCCGCTGTACGCGTTTTTCAGGGTGGTGCTTCCTGATATCATGCCCGGCGTACTCTCCGGCTTCCTGCTGGCGTTCACGCTCTCGCTCGACGATTTCATCATCACGCACTTCGTCAAGGGGCCGGGCTTCGACACGCTGTCGACCAAGATCTACACGGAGGTGCGCAAGGGCATCAAGCCGGAGATGTATGCGCTCTCCACATTGATGTTTGTCACGGTACTGCTTCTGCTCTTTATAGTCAACTATAAGCCGAAGCCAAAAAGCAACAGGGCCTCAGGCGCCTGAAGGAGGAACGAGTATGAAAAAAAGTTTGCTGTTTGCATTTACAGGAGTAATGGTTTTTTCGCTGGCAGGCTGCGGTGGCAACAAGGACAGCGGGACCGGCGGCGAGGCATCCGCCGGTGAGGTGGTTGTCTACAACTGGGGCGAATACATAGATCCGGATGTCCTCGACGAATTCGAGGAGGAGACCGGGATCAAGGTCGTCTACGATGAGTTCGAGACGAACGAGATCATGTACCCGAAGGTCGAGGCGGGGGCAGTCTCCTACGACGTCGTCTGCCCTTCTGACTACATGATCCAGAAGATGATTGAGAATGATCTCCTCGCGGAGCTGGATTATGACAATATTCCAAATATCGAAAATATCGACGAAGAATATATGAAATGGTCCGAGGAATTCGATCCGGGCAACAAGTATTCTGTGCCGTACTGCTGGGGCACGGTCGGCATCCTCTACAACAAGACGATGGTGGACGAGCCTGTTACCAGCTGGGATATCCTGTGGGATGAGAAATATAAGGACAATATCCTGATGCAGGACAGCGTGCGCGATGCACTCGGCGTGGCGCTCAAGCGCCTCGGCTATTCCCTGAACACCACCTCAGAGGACGAGGTCGCCGAGGCGACGCAGACACTGATCGACCAGAAGCCGCTCGTCCAGGCGTACGTGGTCGACCAGGTCCGCGACAAGATGATCGGCGACGAGGCCGCGCTCGGTGTGATCTACTCCGGCGAGGCGATTTACACGCAGCGCGAAAATGAGAACCTCGAGTACGTGATCCCGGAGGAGGGCTCAAATATCTGGCTCGACAACTGGGTGATCCCGAAGAATGCGAAGAACAAGGAGAACGCGGAGAAATTCATCAATTTCCTCTGCAAGCCGGAGATCGCGCTGAAAAATTTCGAGTACATCACCTACTCCACGCCGAACAAGGCCGCGCGCGAGCTGATCGAGGATGAGGACATCCGCAACAGCACGATCGCCTTCCCGACCTCCGAGATGACGGCGAACTGCGAAACCTTCCAATATCTCGGGGATGACCTTGACAATCTGTACACGGAATACTGGAACAAAGTGAAATCAAGCTGACTGTGAAATATAGATTCTGAACAATTACTATACCATACCAGGCAAAAGGAGATGCTATTATGTTTAGAGAAATCAAGACCACAGAACTGCAGGACAACCCGTTCGACCTGATCGGCGCACAGTGGCTGCTCGTCACAGCGGAAAAGAACGGCAAGTGCAACACGATGACTGCCTCCTGGGGAGGCCTCGGCGTGATGTGGGGCAAGGACGTCGCTTTTATCGTGATCCGCCCGCAGCGCTACACGAAGGAATTTATCGACGGTTCCTCCACGCTCTCGCTCTCGATCCTCCCGAAAGGGCGTATGCAGGACTACGCCTACCTTGGCCGTGTGTCCGGCCGTGACGAGGACAAGATTGCAAAGGTCGGCCTGGCCGTTGCGCGCGATGGCGATACGCCTTATTTCGAGGATGCACGTCTCGTGCTGATCTGTGAGAAGCTGTTCGCGCAGCCCTACCAGAAGGAAGCTTTCCTCGATGAGAAGCTGCTTGACCGCTGGTACCCGGAGAACGACCTGCACACGCTCTATATCTGCGAGATCAAAAAGGTGCTCATAAAGGAGTAATCACATGGACCGACATCTGACTTATCAGATTACGGAAAAGGAAGCCGGTGAGAGCATTGAGCACTTCCTCCGCGGAATCGGCTGCTCCCACCGGGTGCTGGCCCACCTGAAGCGCACAGAGCGCGGGATTGTCCGGAACGGCAACTGGGCGTACGCGAATGAAAAGCTTGTAGATGGGGATATACTGGAACTGCACATACTGGAAGAAGGGAGCTCCGGCGGGATTGTACCCGCGAAGCTCCCGCTTTCTGTCGTCTATGAGGACGAGGATCTGCTCGTCGCCGACAAGCAGGCCGGTATGCCGGTCCATCCGTCGATGGGGAATTACACAGATACACTGGCGAACGCGGCTGTCTGCTATTTTCAGTCTGAGCCGTCCCCGTTCGTCTTCCGCTGTGTCAACCGCCTTGACCGCGACACAAGCGGCCTGCTGATCCTGGCGAAGAATATGCTGAGCGGCGCAATGCTGTATCAGATGTCAGCGCGCCGCGAGATTCACCGGGAATATCTGGCCGTCGCCTGCGGCATCACCCCCGCGCACGGCACAATCGACGCACCGATCGCGCGCAAGGAGGGCTCGGTGCTCATGCGGTGTGTCGACTATGAGCGCGGAGAGCAGGCAGTGACACACTATGAGCGTCTGCTTATTATGAATTGCGGACTTTCTCTCTCCCTCCTGCGCATCCGCCTCGGGACAGGCCGCACACATCAGATCCGCGTGCACATGGCGCACATCGGGCATCCGCTCGCCGGGGATTTCCTGTACAATCCGGGCTCACAGACAATGATCGCGCGCCAGGCCCTGCACTCCCACGCGCTGTCCTTCCGCCATCCGGTCACCGGGCAGGAGCTCCACTTTGAGAGTCCTCTCCCGGAAGATATGCGGGCGCTGGTGTCGTGATCCCTTACGTGAAATACTTCCGGAAGATCAAAAATACCAGAGCAATCGGGGCCGGGTGCTGCATTATGGACGGAAGCTGTCACCATATTCATATTTAATCGGGATCATCTTACTAATCGGCATCCTGATATTATTGTTTATTACCGTCATTAAAACATTAAGGCTGCACTCTCCCGCATCCTCCATTGATACCCCTATCATCGTAACGGAAGGTGACATATATTTCAGCATAGAATTCATGCCAACTACAATAACAGACATATCCTCCGGCAGGCCTATGCCGCTCCCCCTGAATTGCATCATTGCTCCCAGCGCCAGGATATCCTCCATGATCAGTATGCCATCCGGACGTTCCTCCATATCAGAAAGAACCCTGGCGCATTCATATCCCGCCTCCATACTGGATGATTCGCCCCGGACAATCCAGTCATCCCGGAGACTGATTCCGAGCCTTCTGCACTCATTCATGAAGCCGAGCTCCCTCAGCTCTATCCCGGCACTGCCTGTATTGGCGCTGATCATCCCCGCAGTGCGGAAGCCTCTCCCGGCAAACATCCTGGCACATTCAACGCCAATATCATAGCCGTTGAAATAAACACTGTTATACTTATCCCTACAGCCGAAGCTACAGAATGCTCCACTGGAGCATTCTTCCGCATGCTATGGCAAGACATATGACGCACAGCGGCATATAGCCTTCGAAGAAGGCGGTCTGCGGCCTGCAGGGGAAGGGGCCGTGAATAGTAACCTGTGCGCAATCGAGTAGGGAAGATCCATTCTGACCTGCGCATAAAAAAAGAGCTGTCATGCCAATAATCGACACGCAGCTCCGCAATATGTCTGGATAAGCTTATAATCTGTATCAACATCCAGGCTGTTTCAACAGCCTCTCCCTCCACTGCTCCTCTTTAAAACCCACCAGCACAAAATCATCCCCGATCAACAAAGGCCTCTTCACCAGCATCCCGTCCGATGCCAGCAGAGTATACTGCTCCTCCTCCGGCATCTCCGGCAGCCTGTCCTTGAGCTTCATTTCCTTATATAAGAGGCCGCTGGTATTAAAAAACCGTCTCAGGGGAAGACCGCTTCTCCCATGCCAGAGCCTCAATTCGTCTTCGTCCGGATTTTGTTCCTTTATGGGCCGGTCTTCATAGGACACCCCGTTGGCATCCAGCCATTTCTTCGCTCTTTGGCAGGTAGAGCATTTCGAATATTCCAGAAAAATCATCACATTCCCTCCATTCTGATCCCATTACATTTATCAACATACTTCAAATCACCATTCTGCTTTTTCTCCTGTCACACTCCGCAATATGTTCTTTAAAATCAATAAATCCTCTCAAACTGAAATTGAAATTTTTAGCTGCACTGGGAACATAATAAAAATGTTCCATAATAAATTTTATAAAACACATCGGAGACACCGGCCTGTCTGCCGGAATCCGGCAATTCTTATAACCGCCCAGTGTAATATGAACGTGTGGATGATGTATTTCACTATCACTATTATCTTTATTGTAGTCAACACGAATCACCACCGGCAGCACATCTTTATTCAATATATCGCCATAAATACAGTCCTCATCATAGAGATCGGAATCATTCTGATAAAATTCAAAAGATGGGGACGGATAAAATGCAAGTCGATGCGAGAGCAACTCTTTCCCTGAGGAATCAAACCGATACATCATTTGCACAATCCCGCCGTCCGGAAGCATAAAATTGTAATTCTGATCTCTTTTTATTTCTTCGTATATAGAGGCATATTCCAGTTTTTTCAAATAGCGGGAAATATTTTTATATTTTCCCCATACAATATCACCGCCACATTCTTTTGGATAATTGAACTCCATTGACAACCCGCAGCGAATTAATTCCTCCGTTATGATCAGTATCTCTTTTAAAGTTTTATCCAGTTCTCTCAACGCAGCAACACATCCTTTAATGCTTTCAGTGTACTCAGATCCAAATCCTCTTTCCTGATCTCACCTCTTATAAGCTTATTTGTAATTTCAGATAAGCTGAAATTGCTTTTTTTAATTTCAAGAATCTCATTCTGCGTCTTATCCCTATGAATAATACGCATATTCTGACGCTGCTCCTCATTTGGGTAAACAAACTCTAATTGGAAATTTTTTTCTTTTACTCTCTGATATTCTGATATCAAAAGATCCATATCACTTCCTGTGCCGCTTACTTTAACCCATGCTTTTGATCTCGTAATTGCTGTAAAAATGATATTTCTTTTTCTGGACAAATTCACACCTCTGGCACACAGATCAGCATTTACAAAATATACAACTGCAGCTTCATTTCCCTTCGCACGATAAATCTGTGTAATTGCAATGGAATCATCCTGAAAGAAATCATCCGGTGTGGTTTGAACTCCCACAATATGGGATCGGATTCCCTTGTCCAACAGCAGCATACGAATCTGGGAAACATACGTTTTTGTCACTTTCGGATCCGGATGGATAATCATCATATCCTGATATCGCAATTCTTCCTGCTTTAAATTTTGCTCAATATCATTTGCAATCCACTCCGCCTCTTTCAGAGAATCTTCGAATTTTCTAAACTGAATTAAATCATCAATAGATGAATGCTTCTCCAGAAAGGACGGGCTTGATTCCTCGGTTCTGTACAGCGTTACCCATTGCCCATCTGCTATCCCGCCTTCTTTCACTGTATAACCAATATCCTCCCACAACTTCTTATCTTCAAATAGTTGCACCAGTTGAGTTTCCTCTCCCTCTTCCTTATCACGATAGATACCAAACCCGAGACTATGTGCCGTAATCAGTACCGGTCTGGAATTGCGGTAACATTTCGACAAAACAATGTCCTCAGCTTTACCATTGCTGTTATCCAGCATTACATTTGGTTTACCATTCTCAACGCCAAAAATTTCTTCTGGTGATTCAACGTTTTTATTATCAAGACTCTGCAATTCATCATAAGCGTAAACCAGCATCCGACTGTTTTTCGGCAAAGACATATAACACATACGTAAAAAGTATTTTGAAAAGTCCTGTGCTTCATCTACCAGAATCACATCGTACAAGGTTTCCGGATCTGTCACTGCTTCTACAGCCTCCTCGCAAATCCGATCAAATGGCTGGGAATTCCGTCCATACTTCCTGCAGGCATCCTGATAATCATAGCAGTCCAGATTATTCGCCTTACAAAAATTGAAATAAAGCCCCTCTGAATTCCTGCTTCCCCATGCATGAATAATCTTGATTCGATCCCAATCCGGCTCTTCATTTGTATTTTCAATGATAAAATTTGTAATAAGCTGAGCAAACTGCCCTTTCAAAGCACGGCTGTTAAATGTAACGGCAATAACCTTATCCTCATACATAGTGTACAAATAGGCAACCTTCAATGCAAGAACAATCGTCTTCCCGGAGCCGGCCAGTCCACGGATTCTCTGCACTCCTTCTATCGTCTCGATTACAGCCTTGCTCTGTTGTTTATCCAGGCAGGAAATTTGATCTTCGATCGCTTTTAATTTTGCACCCTTCGATTCTGCAAATTGGAGCTTCCCTCTGCGGCCACGCTTCTTAATCTGGGAAATCATTTGTATTGCTTCTAATAATTTCATATAATATTTTTCACACCCTGCCCAGGACAGATCCCGAAGATACACTTCCAGACTCTCTTTTGAAGTACAGATCTCCTCACTTCCCGTCCTGTAACGAGGCGCATAAGATACAACATTAATCGGAACCTGAAGCTTCCTGCGTTCTGAAAGATAACTGTAACGCTTCAGACGGGACTCCATATTGTTATACAGACCATCCAGCAGTTCAATCTTGTCCCCTGTCTTTTCATCAGAAGTCATATCCAAATCAAAAATTACAAGACCACACTGCTTTGATACTAATAATGCATCAACCTTAAGCGCGACATCCATTCCGGCCAACACCGGATATCCGAGATATAAATATCCGTCAAATCCAACCTTTTCAAGAATGCCGATCACTTCTTCCGCAAGCGCTTGTTTTGTAGTTACACCTCTGATAATGGTAAGCATCCATCCACCCTCTATAATTTAACCTTCTGTTTCACAATCCGTATTTTTATCTTATTGTATATAAAAATCCACCCTTTGTCAATTATTTTTATCGTCTTTATATTCTTCGAACAGTCTCACCGCATCCGAAATCATTTCCGAGAACGACGGATGCGGGCGCACAACCGCTTCCATCTCCTCCATCGTCATCCCCTGCCGGATGGCCACGGCAAATTCACTGACCATGTCCGTAGCCCTCGCGCACAGGAGCTGGGCGCCGATGATCACATGGGTATCCTCCAGATAGACCACCTTGACAAACCCTCTGTCCTGGAGCGACAAGACAGATTTCCCGTTCGCGGAGCTGACGATTTTATGGCTTTTCGCCGCCAGTCCCTGCGCCTTTGCCTGATCCAGCGTCAGGCCAACGCTCGCGATTTCCGGGTCTGTGTAGACACAGGAAGGAATCAGCAGCGGTTCCGGATCCTCTGCCGCAGGATCCGGAACCGGCCGCGACAGCTCCGCCCGGATCCTGCGGACGGCCTGCCGCCCCTGGACCGACGCTGCGTGTGCGAGCTGAAGCCTGCCGTTCACATCCCCGACTGCATAGATGCCCGGAATGCTTGTCTGGTAATTGCCATCCACCACGACAAAGCCCCGCTCCATCTGCGGGACGCAGCCCTCCGCGAACAGGCCCTGTGTATACGGACGTCTCCCGACAGCGATCAGGACAGCCTGCGCCTCACACGTCTGCAGCTGCTCTTTTTCTGTATACGTGCAGCAGATTCCATGCTCTGTCTGTTCCAGTCCTTCCACTCTGGCGCCGGTGTGGATATCCGCACCCCGCTTCTTCAGGGACAGCTTCACGCTCTGTCCCAGCTCCCTGTCCATATTCGCGAGCAGAGATGGCAGCGCCTCCAGAATTGTCACCTTTGTGCCGAGCGACTGATAAATCCCGGCAAATTCCACGCCGATCACGCCGCCGCCGATGACCAGCAGCGAGGAAAACGGCTCTCCGCGCCAGGACAGCAGCTCATCGCTGGTCATGACGCCTGGCAGGGTGATCCCCGGAATCGGCGGAAGGGCCGGTGTACTTCCCGTCGCCAGAAGAATCCGCCTGGTATCCAGGACAAAAGGCTCTCCCTCCTCCGGCGTCACCTCGACGCTTTCAGGCGTAACCACCTTTCCCGTACCCTCATACAGGCTGATTTTGCCGGCCTTAAAAAGAGACAGGATTCCTTTTCTCAGTGTCTCTACCGTAGCTTCCTTGTGCTGCTGTACGGCCTCCATGTCGACAGACGGCTCCCCGGCGGATACCCCGAATCTCGAAGCGCCCCGGATCTCACTGCACAGTCCGGCGCAGTGCATCAAAGTCTTCGTCGGGATACAGCCCCGGTTCAGGCAGGTGCCGCCCACCGCATTCTTTTCTATCACAGCGGTGCGAAGCCCCAGCCTGGCTGCTTCGATGGCAGCCTCATAGCCGCCCGGCCCCGCCCCGATCACGATTATGTCAAATTGTGTGCCCATATCCACGCTCCATTCTGCTGTCTCCCATGCCAAATCGTTACAGCTCTTCTTTGATCCACTCCGCCAGCTCTCTTCTCACATTTTCTGGAACCCTCCGCTCCCTCAGCACCGCATCCACTGCCTCGGAAAGCGCTTCCCCATCATACCTGCAGCCTGCAAGCCGTGGCCCGATCCCTTCAAACCATTCTGCTTCCATAGCATCGGTCGCAAATACTGCCTCTTCAACCGCTCCGCCGTTTCCCTTCAGGGACAGCTCCACCTCGCCCCACGCGAAGCGCCTGCCAAACTGATGCGTGAACGGAATCCTCCGCCCATAGTTCCACTCCCAGGAGCTGAACTTTTCCGTGAGGCTCCTGATTTCCGCTTCATCAAACCGTTTCCCGTCAAACGGCTCCGCCGGTTGCCCGTATTCTTCTGAGAATGCCCTTATCATCGCTTCCTTCATGGAGCTGACCGTGATATCCGGGCAGAGTTCCTGCAGATTCACAACCCTCGACCGGACGGAGGCGACCCCTTTTGACGCAAGCTTGTCCGCTGACGGCCTCAGATATTTCGTCATGGACGACGTATCCGCATGGAGAAGCAGCGTCCCATGATGATAATAGCAGCCCTTCGAGTCGAAGAACGCATTCCCGGAAAACTTTCTCCCGCCAATCGTCACGTCGTTCCTGCCGGTTTTCCTGGCATCCAGCCCGAAGGACGCGGCGGCCCTCCGGATCACTGACATCTGTTTTGGCACATCGGCCTCCTCCTTTTTCATGCAGAAGGTGAAATTCAGGTTCCCCAGATCGTGGTAGACCGCGCCTCCCCCGGAAAGGCGGCGTGCCAGCCGCCCTCCCGACTCTTCCAGCTCAGCCACGCGGCATTCCTTCCAGCAGTTCTGGTTTCTCCCGATCACCACGGTATGCGCGTTCTGCCACAGGTAGAGGATGCATTCCCCCGGCTGCACATGAAATGTGAAAAATGCCTCCCTGGCAATATTTTCATAGGGATCCGTGCAGGAGCTTACAAAGACCGACAGCTTATCAATCATGCTTCCTTCTGCCCCCAGTCATATTTCACAACCGGTTTCCTGGCTGCGCCTACTTCATCCAGCCGCCTCACAAAGGTCGTCAGCGGATATTCATGCATCTGCTCCGGTGTCTCCTCCGCCTGCTTCAGCACATCCACAAAAATCTGTACTGCCTCGTCCAGTGTCTCTCTGCTCTCCGTTTCCGTGGGCTCCACCATAAGAGCCTCATGGACGATCAGCGGGAAATACATCGTCGGCGGGTGGATCCCGTGATCGAGCAGCGCTTTCGCGATATCCAGCGCCGTCACATTATAGTCGTGTTTCACATTCTCCAGCGTCATGACAAATTCATGCATACATACATGGTCATACGCCATCTTGTAATAAGGCTTCAGCTCATGCATCATATAATTGGCATTCAGCACCGCGTTGGACGCCGCCTCCGGGATCCCTTCCCTGCCCAGCGTCATGATGTAGGCCAGAGCCTTCACCACCACCAGGAAGTTCCCGGCAAAGCTCCTCACATCCCCCACCGTATGCGCACTGCGGCCCTCCGTGAAGCCATGCTCTCCCGCTGCGATCCGCAGCCCGGGAAGGAATTCCGCCAGAAATGCCTTGCACCCCACGGGGCCGCTACCCGGCCCGCCGCCGCCATGCGGCGTCGAAAAGGTCTTGTGCAGGTTCAGATGCATCACATCAAAGCCCATGTCCCCGGGGCGCGCGATCCCCATGACGGCATTCAGGTTCGCGCCGTCATAGTAGCACAGGCCGCCCGCCTCGTGGACAATCCGCGTGATCTCCCCGATATTCGGGTCAAACAGGCCTACCGTGTTCGGATTCGTCAGCATCAGGCCCGCTGTATCCTCCCCGGCTGCCGCCTTTAATTTCTCCAGATCCACACAGCCGTTTCCGTCAGACGGGATATTCACGATCTCAAAGCCCGCCATCGCAGCGCTCGCCGGGTTCGTCCCATGCGCGGAATCCGGCACGATAATCTTTCTCCGTTTTCCGTCATTCCTGCCTGCATGGTATGCCTTGATCAGCAGCAGCCCGGTAAATTCCCCGTGTGCTCCCGCCGCAGGCTGCAGCGTCATCGCATCCATCCCCGTGATCTCACACAGGTACTGCTCCGTCCTCGCAAACACCTCAAGGCATCCCTGTACATCGCCCTCCTCCTGCAGAGGATGGATCCCGGTAAAGCCCGGCAGGGCCGCGACAGCCTCATTAACCTTCGGGTTGTACTTCATCGTACAGGAGCCAAGCGGATAGAAGCCGTCGTTCACGCCGTGCGTCTGTGCTGCCAGCTCCGTGTAATGGCGGCTCACCTCCGTCTCCGAGACCTCCGGGAGACGCAGCGCCCGTTTCCGTCCGAACGCGCCCGTATCGACCAGCGGTGTCTGGCAGTCCGGCAGAATATCCATGCCTCTGCCGCTGCCTCCCATCTCAAATATCAGCTTCATGCTGTCACCTCCTTCACCAGAGAAAGCAGCGTGTCGATCTCCTGCTTCGTATTCATCTCTGTACAGCACCAGAGCATTTCCCGCTCATTTAACGGGAGGCCGGAAAGATATCCTCGCTCCCCCAGCTTTTTTGCAAGCTCATGCGCATTTCCCGGACAAACCGTCACAAATTCATGGAAAAATTCTCCCTGATACTTCCGCCCAAAGCCCGCGCCCAGCAGTCCGTCCAGAAGATAGTGGGCGTTCGCCATACAGGCCGCCGCCGCTTTTTCCAACCCCCTTGCCCCCATAGCTGACAGGTAGACAGCCGCTGTCATCGCGCAGAGTGCTTCGTTGGAGCAAATGTTGGAGCTCGCCTTTTCCCTGCGGATGTGCTGCTCCCTCGCCTGAAGCGTGAGCACATAGGCGCGCTTGCCGTCCGCGTCCACAGTCTGCCCGACGATCCTGCCCGGCAGCTTCCGCATCATATCCTTCGTCGCCGCCATAAAGCCGAGGTACGGCCCTCCAAAGCCCATCGAAAGCCCCAGCGGCTGTCCCTCGCCCACTGCGACATCCGCGCCGTACTCCGCAGGCGTCTTCAGGATGTCCAGGGAAATCGGATTGCAGCCGAGGATCAGCTTTGCACCTGCCTCGTGCACTGCAGCCGCGATCCCATCGCCGTCCTCCAGGAGCCCGTAATAATTCGGCGTCTGCACATAGAGGCAGGCCGTCTCCTTCGTATCCATCGCTTTCCACGCCTCGATATCTGTCTTCCCGTCCTTTTCCGGGAGAATGACAAGCGGCGCACCGCTCCCGAAGCAGTAGGTCCTGATCACCGACAGAACCTTTGGATCCGTCGTTGCACTGACACACACGACTTTGCGCTTCCTGTCCCGGCACATGGCCGCCGCCTCAGCCGCAGCAGTCGCACCATCGTACACGGAAGCATTCGATACCTCCATCCCGGTCAGCTCGCAGATCATAGTCTGGTACTCAAAAACAGACTGCAAAATCCCCTGGCTGATCTCCGCCTGATATGGGGTGTACGCGGTGACAAACTCCTCTTTGGAGGTGACCTGCTTCACAATCGCCGGGATATAGTGGTGGTAGGAACCTGCCCCGCGGAAAATATGGCGGTAGCGCCTGTTTTTGTCCGCCAGCTCCTCCATCGCGGCAGCCACCTCCAGCTCGGAGAGACCCTCCGGCAGATCAAGCGGCTTCGCGAGGCGCATCGCCTCCGGGATATCCTTATACAGATCCTCAAATGACTGCATACCGATTTCCCGGAGCATCTCTGACTGTTCTTCTTTTGTGTTGGGAATATAAGAACCCATTCTGAATCCCTCCTGTTCCTTTGCCGGCAGCATCTGTCCCGCAGGTCAATCCGGCAGCGCTGATATCGTTATATTTCACACGTTTCCGATCCTGCGGGGCGTTCTCCATGCTGCGTACCTCAGGCTTTCTCCGATTCACAGTGCGCGGCATATTCCTGCGCATCCAGAAGCTCTTCCTCATCGGTGACCTCTTCCACCTTGATCAGCCATGCCTCATACGGTGCGTCGTTGATCAGCTCCGGGTGGTCCAGCAGCTCCTCGTTGATCTCACTGACCGTGCCGGTCACCGGCGAAAATACATCCGAGACAGCCTTGACGGACTCGACGTCTCCGAGCGCCTCCCCCGCCGTAACCGTATCGCCGACCTCCGGGAGATTGACAAACACCAGATCCCCGAGCTCACCCTGCGCGAAATCCGTGAGGCCGATCACGGCGGTTCCTCCCTCCATTCTTACCCATTCATGTGATTTTGAATACTTTAAATTTTCCGGACAGTTCATAGTCTGCTCCTCCTTGAAATTATTGTAAATGATAAAACTGCTCAGCACCTTCACAGTTACTGAATGATATTCCTGCTGCACAGGCAGCATACATTTCGTCCCGCATTAACTCATTATGCTACTCATGCAAAAGAAGCTATCTGGTATGGTGTGTGCGGGAGTAGAATGGAAGCTTCACAACCTCCATCTCCACCCTGCGCCCTCTCACATCTGCCGTCAGCTTTGTACCCACCGCAGCCGCCTCCATGGACACCAGCGCCATTGCCGCCGGATACCCGAGATACGGGCAATGCGTGCCCGAGGTCGTCATCCCCACCTGAGTATCTCCCAGATAGACCGGCATATGCTCCCGCACAATGCCCCGGCCTGTCACTCTCAGCCCTACGCGGGTGCGGGTCAGCTCTTTGGCTTCCAGAGCCTTCTTCCCGATAAAGTCCTCCTTTGCCATTTTCACACAGAAGCCAAGCCCTGCCTCCAACGGTGTGACCGTCTCATCCATCTCGTGACCATACAATGGCATCCCGGCCTCCAGCCGCAGCGTATCCCGCGCGCCAAGTCCGCATGGAATCAATCCGTCCTCTCTCCCCGTCTCCAGCAGCAGCTCCCACATAGCAGGCGCATCGGAAGCTGACAGATAGAGCTCGTAACCCTCCGAGCCAGTGTAGCCTGTCTTTGACACCACACACCGCATTCCCTGAATACTCTGGTCGAACAGGGCACTGTAGTACTTCTTCGGAAACCCCTCCGGCGGGAGCAGGCGGCCAAGGACCGCTTCGGCCTTTGGCCCCTGGACGGAAATCTGGGCAACGGAATCCGAGAGATCCGTAAATACGGCGTCGCCCTCCTCATGCTCCTTCATCCATGCAAAATCCTTGTCCTTGTTCGCGGCATTGACTACGATGAAATAATGGCCATCCCGGACCTTATAGACGATCAGGTCATCCACACAGCCGCCGTCGTCATAGCACATCACGCTGTAGCGGGCCTGGCCGTCATACATATCGGAAAAATCATTCGTCAGGATATCGTTCAGCAGCTTCAGCGCATCCGCCCCGGTACAGGTGATCTCTCCCATATGTGACACATCAAAGATCCCGCAGGCATTCCGCACAGCCATATGCTCGGCAATGACGCCGGATGGATATTGCACAGGCAGCAGATAGCCTCCGAACGGGACGATCTTGCCGCCGTACCGCTTATGCGTTTCGTAGAGTGGCGTTGTCTTTTCCATTTTGATTGCTCCTTTCCTGTTGCTGTGAAATGATAAATCGGATAGGGGAGAGCTATCGACCCTATCCGCCCGCGCAGCCCGCGTGCTGCGTCAGCAGCAATATACCTCTCGCGGGCGTGCGCATAAAAGAGCGCAGAACAAAAAAGCTTGTTCTGCGCTCTGTATATTCGAACCTGAAAGATTCCCGGAATCCAATCGCCTGCATCTGCCCTGGCCAGCCTGTTGTACAAGCCGCTCCTTCAGCACTGCTCAGATCCATGTATCCGGTTGCTTCTTCGGTGCAGCCTCTCTGCTGCTTTCCAGAGTATCGTCGGAAACCGGTCCTTTTGCCTGAGAGTTCTCCATCCCCTTCGGCGCACGCCATCATGTCTCTCCCAGTTTCTTCATCCGATTATTCATTTTCTGGATTCAACTTACCACGGCTCAAAATATTTGTCAATACATTTTTGGTTATTTCATGCAGTACTTGAAAACAAGGAGACTTTGTAGTAGGATAAAACTTAACAGGTGCGATGTGCCCTTTCGTAACCTGATTTCACTACGCACCCGGAAGGAGTGTGCCACATATGGGACGATGCTTTAATACTACAGGCTACTGTGATCCCCGGCTTCATTACATGGTGGACATCCAAGAACGCCTTTCGTAGATAAAAAGTCTGGTCGATGATGGGAAATATTTTACCATCAACCGGGCCAGACAATATGGAAAAACCACGACACTGGCAGCATTGGCAGATTACCTGTCAGAAGATTATATTGTGCTTTCATTGGATTTTCAGATGATTGGAAACGAAGACTTTGAAAATGCGCATCTCTTTTCTGCAGCATTTGTTTCCCTTCTTCTCAGAATCGTGCGAAGCAAACGGAATCCGATACATGGACTGGATTTCTCCGCCTTAGAAAACCTGAGAAGCGCAGCATCTGCCGATCCAAATTTCTCACTTGGTAAACTATTTGCACTCCTAAGTGACTTATCTGATACAGCCACGAAACCGATTGTCCTGATGATTGATGAAGTGGACAGTGCCACGAATAATCAGGTATTCCTTGATTTTCTGGCACAATTACGATTCTAGAGAACTCCGGCAGGTCATCTCATCTATTCCATCCTCTTTTCCGGTGAGCGGATCGTATATAACCCGGACGATCCCTGGCTTGACCTGGCGATGATGTATGGTTTTATCCGGAATCTTGACGGTGCTGTGGCGATTTCCAACCGTATTTTTGAAATGCGTCTTTATAACTATTTTCTTTCAACTGTTTTGGATTTCGGCGTTTGCCCGTCAGTCCATTCAGATGAATTTTATGCGCGCTCGTGCGATTTTGCCCTGTATTCCTTCGGCGTGCATTTCATATAGCGTTTAAAAATCTGCCCGAAATACGCGGAGCTCGTAAATCCCACCATATCCGCTGTCCTGGAAATACTTTCGCCCTGTTTCAGGAGCGGCAGGCTGTTCTGGATCCGCAGGAACAGCAGGTACTCCATGATCGTCATATTCATATACTTTTTAAAAAACCGGCAACATTCGCTCTTGCAGATATTCACGCAGCCTGCGATGTCATCCAGCGTGACATTTTCATCATAATGCGCCTCCATATAGGCGATCATTTCACGCAGCCTCTGGATGTTTTTCTCAGGCTCCTCCCGTTTCCCCGGTATCTGGGAAAAATACCGGAATAACTGCTGCCAGATCTGCATCAGCAGGATGTGTACCTGCAGCTCGTAATCCTCCGGCCTGTCCTGTGCCAGGCCGTGGATCTCTTCCATCCGGGCAATCGCTTCCCGCTGCCAGTCGACGTTCTTCCGGAGCTTCAGGGAATCCCAGTTCCCGTTTTCCGTAATAAAATTCACATACTTTGTCTGCAGCCCGCTGTTCTCGTATCCATAAAGGAACCGGGGATGAAAGGTGATCGACAGGTAAGCGCACTCTTCTTTTCCAATCTGCATCCCGGAATGAAGCGTGTTGCTGTTCCCGAACAGCGCCTCCCCTTTTCTCAGCACATAC
Source organism: uncultured Lachnospiraceae bacterium (assembly GCA_964424785.1). Classification (GTDB taxonomy): domain Bacteria; phylum Bacillota; class Clostridia; order Lachnospirales; family Lachnospiraceae; genus Choladousia. The sequence continues at coordinate 25,127 of CAYRKA010000016.1, forward strand.
GTACTGTTATTTATATGGTATTCCATCTCCCCCGAGAGCGCCAGTGTCAGCTCGATTTCGGGATGCCAGTGCCAACGGAACATTCCCTGCTCATACGCCTCAATATGCTCCACGCACACATGGAACGGATACGCATAATCCCCATGGTCTTTTATCTCTTTCTGGTTTTCCTGTATTCTTATCTGCATATTCTCAATATCCTTATACCAGTTGCAAATATTCTTATTGTTTTTTCTGGTTTTCCGCACTATTATGATATTATAATACAAGTCAGGCAGTTTCAGCAAATATGATTATGGAGGTTGCAAAATGCTACAAAATCTGATGCAAAAATTCGCAGAGCTCTATGGCTCTGGCGGCACAGTCCGCAGCTATTTCGCGCCAGGCCGTGTAAATCTGATCGGAGAACATACCGACTATAACGGCGGCCATGTTTTCCCCTGCGCGCTGACTCTCGGCACATATGCCGTAGTGAGGGACCGCGGGGATTCCATCCTGCGTTTTTATTCTATGAATGTGGGCTCAGCCGGTGTGATCACCAGCAGCCTTGGGGACCTCGTCCCCAGGAAGGAAGCTTCCTGGACGAACTACCCGAAGGGCGTGATGTGGGCGTTTGAAAAGCGCGGATACCATCTGACGCATGGCTTCGACATTGCCATCTGCGGGGACATCCCGAACGGCTCCGGGCTCTCCTCTTCCGCTTCCCTTGAGGTCCTGACCGGCCTGATCCTGAAGGATTCCTTCGGCTTTGACAGCCTGACCATGCAGGATCTGGCGCTGATTGGGCAGTACTCCGAGAACAATTTCAATGGCATGAACTGCGGCATCATGGATCAGTTTGCCAGTGCCATGGGCAAAAAGGACTGCGCTATCTTCCTTGACACCAATACACTGAATTATGAATATGCCCCGGTTAAGCTCCCGGATGCAAAGATTGTCATCACCAACAGCAAGGTCAAGCACAGCCTGGTCGCTTCCGCCTACAATGACAGGCGCAACGAGAGCGAAGCCGCGCTGAAGGATCTGCAGAAGGTCGTTGCTATCAGGACGCTCGGTGACCTGACGGAGGAAGCATTCGAGGCTTACAAGGATGCCATCCAGGATCCGGTCTGCCGGAAGCGTGCAAAGCATGCCGTTTACGAGAACCAGCGGACCATCCGCGCGGTAGCTGCCCTGAAGGCGAACGACATTGACACCTTCGGGAAGCTGATGAATGCTTCCCATGTATCGCTCCGCGATGATTACGAGGTTTCCTGCGATGAGATCGATATCCTGGTGGAACTTGCCTGGAAGATCCCGGGCGTACTCGGCTCCCGCATCACCGGAGGCGGCTTCGGCGGCTGCACAGTCAGCATTGTAAAAAACGATGCCGTCGACGCCTTCATCGATTCTATCGGCAGCCAGTACAGGGAACGGGTCGGCCATGAAGCGGAGATTTATGTAGTAGAGATCGGGGACGGCGCGCACAGGCTTTCTTAATTCTTTTCATGGAGGTTGAACATTATGGCAAAAATTCTGATCACCGGAGGCGCCGGATACATCGGCAGCCACACAGCACTGGAACTCTTAAACGCAGGTTATGAAGTAGTGGTCTATGATAACCTCTCCAATTCCTCGAGCGAATCCCTGAAAAGAGTGGAGGAGCTGACAGGGAAATCCATCGCCTTCTACGAGGGCGATGTCCGGGATGCCGCGTCCCTCAAAGCAATGTTCGAAAGAGAACAGATCACCGCGGTCATCCACTGCGCCGCCCTCAAGGCCGTCGGAGAATCCGTCAGGAAGCCCTTGGAATACTACCAGAACAATATCACAGGGACGCTTACTCTGATGGATGTGATGCGCAGTGTCAATGTAAAAAATATCGTATTCAGCTCCTCCGCTACCGTTTACGGCAGCCCGGAGGTCATGCCGATCACGGAGGACTGCCCGAAAGGACAGTGCACCAACCCATACGGCTGGACCAAATCCATGATGGAGCAGATTATGACCGACCTGCAGAAGGCAGACCCGGAGTGGAATGTGATCCTGCTGCGCTACTTCAACCCGGTAGGCGCACATAAGAGCGGCCGCATCGGCGAAGACCCGAAGGGCATTCCGAACAATCTGATGCCCTACATCTCACAGGTGGCGGTCGGCAAGCTGGCAAAGCTCGGAGTCTTCGGCAACGACTACGACACCCCGGATGGGACCGGCGTGCGCGACTACATCCATGTAGTCGATCTGGCGGTCGGCCATGTGAAGGCGATTGACTATATCCTGACCAATCCGGGTCTGGATATCATCAATCTCGGCACAGGTAAAGGATACTCCGTGCTTGACATGGTGAAGGCTTTCTCCAAAGCCTGCGGCAGGGATATCCCCTACGAAATCAAGCCCCGCCGTTCCGGCGACGTCGCCATCTGCTACGCAGATCCCGCAAAGGCGGCGAGCGTCCTCGGATGGAAGGCTCAGTACGGCCTGGACGAGATGTGCGCGGACAGCTGGAGATGGCAGTCACAGAACCCGGACGGGTATACTGCTATCTGAGTTCTATACCCCATATTTTACACATTCTGGTGCCTACAACCGCATAATCCCGATAGACCGCTGGGGAAGCCTCGATTGCACTCTCTCCAAGCGAAAGAGAGCTCAACACCTCTCCCGAAATCCCGTCCAGCAGGTACATTGTCCCGTCGCAGGCGCAGTAGAGCACCCTGCCGCTCCCGTTTGCATTATAGACGCAAACGGGAGACGACCACGCATAGTATGCCTGATGCTCCCACACACTCTCTCCCGTGTCCCGGTTCAGGCAGGCGAGGACTCCTCCGTACATCTGGCCTGTCCTTGCTACTGTCACATAAATATATTCCGAGAGCCCTTCCTTCCCGACCGCCACGGTAGACTGGACGCCTCCCGAAACTCCATCCTCTGTATAGCACTCATAATCCTTCTGCCATATGATCTCCCCGGTCTCCGCATCCAGCTTCCACACCGGGACAGCCGCAGTCGTCTGGCTGCGCCAGCCCAGATGGAAGGACGTGCTCACATACAGATAGAGCTTCCCGTCTTCTACCGAGAGCACCGGTGTGGAATTCGAATCATCCAGGATATCCTGTACCCACACGAGCTGCAGCGTATTCAGATCCAGGCACATCATATTGCCCCCGTTGTCCGCAATGAACAGATAACCCCTGTAAATTGCCGCGCTGTCTTCCATCCCCAGCCAGTACGAGCCTGTATTGGTCCTGGTTCCATAATAATGCCATTTCACGGCCGGATCCGGCGAGATTGAGAGCGTACCCGCCGCCGCGTCATACGCCGTATTGAGCCGGATCAGGTACAGAATTCCGTTTTCACCCGGATAGATGAGGGTATCCGTCCCCGCGTCGACGAGCGCCGAGGAATCGAAATAGCTCAGATTGCCCCGCAGGGAGAAAGGATCCTGATTGCCAAAGGTATACATGACACTGCAATCCAGCAGATTGATGATAAAAGCACGCGCAGTTCCTCCGCTGCTGTCATAGCCTGCTCCGAGGTAAAGGATCGGATAGCCTCTCGGGTCAAGCGCCCCTGAACCCTTGAACGTATAGCCCAGGTACATGGGGTCACGCGTCTCCTGCCCGGTATACAGATCCAGGAAATAGATGTAGCCGTCCATGCACGCATAGATGACTTCTGTCAGATCCTCTTTTTCCCTGGCCCAGTCATACAGGTTCATCCTCTTCCTTGTCTCCTCCGGCCACGTGATGATCAGCGGCTGTCCGGTCCACCCGCTGCCACTCCAGCTCGCGCCATCATAGCTCAATGAGCCTGTTGTCTTCGACCATGCGCCATTCAGGGTATTTTCCGTCATCTCCGCATATCCGAACGCCGGGCTATTGCGGAAATTGTCGCCGCGGAAGGTCAGGATTCCGTCAATATCCGTATACTCTTCCCCCAGGCCAAACGAAATCTCCTCCTCCGCCCGGTAGCCCGCCGCGTTATCATAGAGCGTCTCCCCCGACAGGACCTCTGTGTACTCGATCAGATTGGAGGGCTCTGTGTCAGGAACGCAGTGCGGCTCAAAGGACAGCCCAGCGCTCTTCCCTTCTCCCTCATCCGCAAAGGTGCTCCCTGATGGCTGCTGAAGGCTCGCCTCAATAAAATCCTGCGCGGCAGCAGCCGCCTTATTCTCGTATTCCTGCCCCAGCTCCCGCAGCTGCGGACACAGTATCCAGATCAGAATCCCAAGATAAGCAAGCGCAGCCGCCAGCTCTGCCGCGCCAAGGAGCAGCCAACGCCTGCCCGGCTTTTGTCCGCGCAGGCGGATTCGCTGCGTCGGCGCTTCCATCAGCTTCCCGCTCTCAAGCAGCCTGCCGATCCGCCTGGGCGTCTGACTTTCCCTTTCCTTTCCGTCAGGCGATCCGCCTTTCCCTGTACTATCAGACATACCTCATTCCCCTTTTCTGAAATCAGAATCGAGTAGGGAAGATACAATCAGACCTACTCGCCGCGCGGCCCGCGTGCTGCGGCAGCAGCAATATACTTCTCGCAAGCCTGCGCACAAAAAAATCCACCTGTTGCCGACTGGTACATCGTAAATTAAATAACTGGTCAGATGACGCAGGATATTTTTCTGAGAGTACCTATCAAAAAACGGAGACGTAGCGGGTTACGCTGAGTATTTTTGATCGGTGCTGTCAGGAAAATAGACAAATCATATGTGCCAGTTATTTTGTTTTCGATGTACTAGATCACACTCGTGTCCCCCGGCAGGCGGAAGCCCTCTCCGATGACTTCGTTCGAGT
>CAYRKA010000017.1:0-28459 GCA_964424785.1 uncultured Lachnospiraceae bacterium
CAATTATGAGAAGTGGCAGGAGATCCGCGTGAACATGGATACGATCTGTGCGGGCGGCCCGGCGGATACTTCGCTGGAGCTGTTCGGTCGCAGATTTGCGTATCCGTTTTTCGCAGGCCCGGTCGGCGCGGTGAACCTGCATTATGGGGACAAGTACGACGATCTGGCGTATAACAATATTCTTGTTGAGGCGTGCAGTGAGGGCGGGATCGCGGCGTTCACGGGGGACGGCACGAACCCGGCTGTGATGCAGGGCGCGGCGAAGGCGATTGCCGCGGCGGATGGCAACGGCGTGATGACCGTGAAGCCGTGGAATCTCGATACAGTACGGGAGAAGCTTGCGCTGTGCCGGGAGGCGGGCAGCTTCGCGGTGGCGATGGATATCGATGCGGCTGGTCTTCCGTTTTTGAAAAACATGACGCCGCCTGCCGGGAGCAAGACAGTGGAGGAGCTGCGTGAAATTGCCAGACTTGCGGGCGTGCCGTTTATCGTGAAGGGCATCATGACGGTAAAAGGCGCACTGAAGGCAAAGGAGGCAGGCGCTGCCGCAGTTGTCGTCAGCAACCACGGCGGTCGTGTGCTCGACCAGTGCCCGTCGACGGCGGAGGTTCTCCCGGGCATCGCGGACGCGCTGGGTGGCAGCGGCGTGAAGATCCTGGTGGACGGAGGTATCCGCAGCGGAGTCGATGTGTTCAAGGCGCTTGCGCTCGGTGCGGACGCGGTGCTGATCTGCCGCCCGTTCGTATCAGCTGTCTACGGCGGAGCGCAGGAGGGCGTCCGTCTCTACATAGAGAAGATCGGCGCGGAGCTCGCGGATGCGATGGTGATGTGCGGCGCACATAGCCTTTCGGAGATTACACGGGATATGGTGTGGCGCGGGCCGCACGATTACGCCGCGGGGCGTCCATAGGAAACTATAAATAGCAAATATAAAAATACGAGGAGGAATTGCAGATGAATGAAGTATTGAAATGTCTGAAGGAGCGCCGCAGCGTGCGCAAGTACAAGAAGGAGCAGGTCAGCGAGGAGCAGCTTGCCCAGATCCTCGAGGCAGGGACGTATGCCGCCACCGGGATGGGGATGCAGTCCCCGGTCATGGTCGTGGTGCAGGATCCGGCTGTGATCGCAAAGCTGTCCAAATTGAACGCTGCCGTGATGGGCGTCAGCTCCGATCCGTTCTACGGGGCGCCGACGGTGATTGTCGTATTGGCTGACCGGGACCGCGGCACCTGTGTGGAGGATGGCAGCCTGGTCATCGGCAACCTGATGAACGCGGCCTATTCCGTGGGCGTGGATTCCTGCTGGATCCACCGTGCGCGCGAGGTCTTTGATTCCGGGGAGGGCAAGGCCCTGCTGAAGGAGTGGGGGATCGACGGCAACTATATCGGTGTCGGCCACTGCATCCTGGGATACCGCGACTGTGAGCTGCCACAGGCGAAGCCGCGCAAGGAGAATTACGTGTATCGGATATGATGTTGTTGAAGGGAAACGGCTTTTGCCGTTTCCTTTCCTATGCGCACGGGGCGGCAAGGAAATTTCAGCGTCAAAGCCGCTGCCGTCCTCGGCGCAGCGGATAGGATCAATGGCTCTCCCCTGTCCGATTGCGTGGGCCCTCAGCCCTGCCGGTAAGCGTATTGCAGCAGCGTCCGTGCGTCAGTCCAGCGTGCGCTGCTGGAGCTGCCGCCCAGCACGACGCAGATGTAGGCGCTGCCATCCGGGGCTTCGATGCTGCCGACGAAGCACTGCCCGGCCTTGTCCGTGTAGCCTGTCTTCATGCCGGTGACGCCTGCAAGCTGCCCTAACAGCGTGTTCGTCGTCTGGAACGAGTAGGAATATCCGCTGAGGCTTGTGAAGCTGTAGCTTTTTGTGGCGATAATCGTCCGGAACGTCTGATTCTGGTATGCGTAGCTTGCGATTCTCGCGAGGTCATGTGCTGTCGAGTAGTGGTTCAGGTACTGGATGGCGCCGTCTGCGAGCGTATAGTTGTCGAGGCCATTCGGTGTCACGAAATTCGTCGATGTGCAGCCGATGCTTTTTGCTTTCCTGTTCATGAGCTTCGCGAATTTTGCAGTCGAACCGCTGATATGTTCCGCAATGGCGACTGCGGAATCATTGTGGGACGGCAGCATCAGCGAGTACAGCAGATCCTTTAAATAGAAGACCTCATCTGCGTGCAGGTACAGTTTGGTTTCTTCCTGGGAGGCGGCGTAGGCTGAGGCTGTCACCTTCTCGTTGAGCGAACATTTCTCAAGCGCGAGGATGCAGGTCATGATTTTGGTCGTGCTGGCGATCGCATGCTTTGTCTCCGCGGATTTTGCGTACAGCGTTTCACCGGTATCCGCGTTGACCAGGATCGCACAGTCGGAGGAGACAGAAAGCTTAGGCCCTTTATAGAGCAGCACGCCTTTCTTGTTGAAATAGCATTTGATGCCGCCGATTGTATGCGTACCGGTCCATGCATAGCCGGCCTTTGTGAAATAGTATTCGTTGTCGCCGATTGTCTTCCAGCCCTGGGGCGGCGTGCCGTTGCTGCGGAAATAATAGAGCTTATTCTTGTATGTCACCCACTGGCTGCGGTACATATAGCCCTGTTTTTTTGTGCCGAAGTAGTATTTTTTGCCGCCGATTGTCTTCAGCCCGTAGTACCGCTTGTTTGTTGACGGGCTGAAGTAATACTTTTTCCCGTTCAGCGTCAGCCAGCCGCCGACAGCTTTCCCGTTCTTCTTGAAGCGGTAGTATGTATTGCTTTTCGTGACCAGCCAGCGGCTTTTGTACATATATCCCTGGTCGGCAGTCCCGAAGTAGTAACGGTCATCCCCGATGGTCTGCCAACCGGAAAGCCGGTAGCCATCCTCTGAAAAATAGTATGTCTTGCCGTTGATGGTTAGCAGGCAGTCCGTGGCACAGCTCCCGTCCTCATATACGTAAGCCCATTTGCCGTCGCGCTTCACAAATGAGCCGTCAGCGGCTGCCGCAGCCGCTGAGACGCCCGTGACAGCGGCCAGAGCCGGTGTGCCGAACAGCATACAAAACAGGATCAGGAGAGGCGCCAGAGCCCTCAGCCTGCGGGGATCGTTCTTATGTCCCTTCATTCTATTTCCTCCCATTGTGGCAGCGCATGGGCTGCCGGATAGGGTTACTATAACAGATTGTGGGAGTGGATGCAAGTTGAACAGCAGACGCCGGAGGCATCGGGTACGGTATATGTTATTGTTCACGCATCCGCTATCCCGGTATATTCCGGCGCTTCTTCCGGAATAATATTTTCCTGTATGGGTATACTATTCTCATGATCCGCAGCCTGTCCGGGACCGCATCGGGCGGATCCCGGCAAGCTGTGCGCAGAATGGAGGCCAGGACGATGCCGGAAGCACAGCAGGTTTTTCGGAAACTCAGCGAGAACAATGACCGCATGGCGCTGCTTCTGCCGGTTCAGGAGAGTTTTGACCTGATCAGGCGGGATATCAGGATTGGCGGGAAGGACGCATCTTTTTACTTTTTGGATGGGATGACGAAGGATGAGGCGATGCTGAAGATTATGGATTCCATCTTTGGCGTGCAGGAGGGAGAGATGCCGGAGTCGGCGACGGAATTCGTGCAGCGGTATGTGCCGTACGTCGAGGTCGATGTCTTCGGTAAATTTGACGATATCGTGAGGAATGTGCTCTCGGGCGTGACGGTACTGTTCATTGACGGCTACGAGGCGGCGATCGCGCTTGACTGCCGCACATACCCGGTACGCAGTGTCGAGGAGCCGGACCGGGACAAGTCGCTGCGGGGTTCGCGCGACGGCTTTGTGGAGACGATTGTCTTTGATACAGCGCTGATCAGGAGGCGTATCCGTGACCCGCAGCTGGTCATGGAGATGCTGGAGGTAGGGACGTCGTCAAGGTCGGATGTTGTGATCTGCTATATGAAAAATCTTGTAGACAGGAGACTGCTGGAGAATATCCGCAGCAGGCTTCAGCAGGCAGAGACGCCGGATCTGTGTATGAACCAGCAGAGCCTCGCGCAGGCGCTGCTCGGGACGAGGTGGTACAATCCGTTCCCGAAGTTCAAATACACAGAGCGGCCGGACACGACCTGCGCCTGCCTGATGGAGGGCAAGATCGCGGTGCTGGTGGATAATTCGCCGTCGGCAATGATCCTGCCGACCTCGATCCTCGATATGATTGAAGAGGCAAATGATTATTATTTCCCGGCGTGGACGTCGCTGTACCTGAAGCTCGCGCGCGTGCTGATCCTTCTGCTGACTGTGTACCTGACGCCGGTCTTTCTGCTGCTGATGCAGAACCTGCAGTGGATCCCGCCGTGGCTGGGCTTCATCACCGTGACAGACCGGATCAACCTGCCGCTGCTCTGGCAGCTCCTGATCCTCGAGCTTGTAATTGACGGGCTGCGGCTCGCAGCGCTCAGCACGCCGAATATGCTCAGCACGCCGCTCAGTATTTTCGCAGGCCTTGTGCTCGGAGAGTTTTCGGTCAATTCCGGGTGGTTCAATTCGGAGGTCATGCTCTATATGGCGTTCGTCGCGGTGGCAAACTATACGCAGCCGAATTTTGAACTGGGCTATGCGGTGAAGTTCATGAGGATGCTGATCCTGATCCTGACGGGGATCTTTAACTGGGCCGGATTCCTGGCGGGAACCGTGGCGCTCGTGCTGCTGATCGCGACGAACCGCACGCTGGCAGGGCACAGTTATCTGCATATCCGAAAAAATTGAGGAAGACAAGCTTCCTTTGGGTGCCCGTGTTACAATCGGGCAGGGAAGATGCATTCTGACCTCCCGTGCGCATAAAAAATGATCATTCCTCCCATCCTTCCATGAAACGGTAGGAGACTGAGATGCGGCGGAGGATCTCACCCTCCTTCAGCGTCAGGTCCTTCGGATCGGAGACAGGAGGCAGATGGCCGTCATCCTCGAGCTCGACCGTAATCCAGTCGTAGGCGGCTACGTTCGCATTTTCAACGGCATCGTCGATCGTGTCGCCCTCTGCGCGGCAGTCGGCAAGATCCGGGAAATAGCCGTGGAAGCGGCCATCCTCCGTTTTATGGAAAACAGCGGGATATATAAACTTCATGTGAATCACTCCTTTGATGTATAGGAAACGGAAACGACTTTAGCCGTTTCCTTTTGTGCGCAGGCCCGCGAGAGGTATATTGCTGCTGACGCAGCACGCGGGTCGCGCGGGCGGATAGGGTCGATAACTCTTCCCTATCTGATCGCCCAAGGCGGCTGTTTCCCTCATGCGGCCGTGTGCGGCAGCCATGGTCAGATCCGCCACTCACAGCAATTGGCGACAGTGGAGAAGGGGTTAGCCTTCCCCGTTCGCGACGACCGGGGTCGGCCTGCGCGAATCGAAGACCTGGGACGCTTTGAACATATTGTCGAGGACGGTTGTATTGCCCTGGCTCGACTGGTAGAGCATATAGCCGTCGAGGTTGATGCGCCCCTGGCGTACATATTCATCGCGGATCTGTACCCAGTACGGCTGTGAGCCGTCGACGTTGCAGAAAAAGTTGTAGCCTGCGCTCTTGAAGTACTGATATTTCTCATTGTCGCTGCCGTAGTCCTGCCAGTCACCGATATCGTTGCCGTGCGCGAAAATGATCGTATCGACCGGGCCTACTATATTCTGGACATTGGCAATCCATTTTTCGTTGTCGTTGCGCAGCTCATCCACAGTCTTGTTTGTGACGCTTAAATGCCCCCAGGTGTGGCTCGCGAATTCCCATCCCTCGGCTTTCAGCGCGTCAGCGATCTTCGTCGCCTCGGCGATCTCGGCCTGGCGGTTGAAGTCCGGATGCGCGTCCAGCCATTTGCTCTGGTCATCCATGAGGTGTTCGCGCAGCTCGTAATCGGCATCGGTCCGATAGCCGAAAACACCGTTGTAGCCTGTCATTGCGATCATGCCGCGTGCGCCCTTGTAAGCGCCGTCCGGGTGTTCGGTGAGGAACGTATTGAGCCTCGGCACGACGTCAAAATCGCCGACTTCCTCCGTGCCGTCCGGCCTGACATAGTGGCATTTGACCTGCCCGTTTCCATCGAGGACAAGCTTGTCGGGAAAACTCGCCATCTCATAGGAATGGTAGTAGCTCAGGTCATCGACGGAGAGGACGACGGCCTTCTTATCAGGTGGCAGCAACAGGCTTGTATTGGGCTCGAAATGGACGTTGCCATCCGCGTCGGTTGTCTCGGTGACGAGGTCGCGCAGCCTCACAAAGACGTAGCCATTGTCGTACATCTGCTGTGTGATCTTGTCGAATTCCTCGACCGTTGTCATCCATGCGTTCATCCCATCCACGGCGAACTGGCCGAGCACCTCGGTATCAAAGGCGGATGCCGGGTCGTTGAGGAGCGAATGGTAGAAAATATGCGGGACGGTTGTGACATCGACTGCGACGCATTCACTCAGGCTTTTTTCATAACCGGAGATTGCCTGTGTGAGGGTATCGCTGGACTGATAATCCGGTACGGCGCGCAATAAAGCGATCGCTCCCTCGTAGTCATAGCCCTGCGCCATCAAGTCGGCTTCCTTGAGCAGGCCGGTATAATCAGCGGGAGGCTGCGTCTCCGTCTGCGGCATCTCTGTCTGTGCGGCCGTCTCCGTCTGCGCAGCCGCCCCGGTCTGAGCAGTGCCGCCTTCCGATGTGTCAGTGGTTCCGCCGCCGGATTGTGTGTGGGCAGAACCGCTCCGGGGAAGCCGGAAATTGAGCCCGGGACCGTCCCTGTTCAGCACAATGGCACAGATCACGAAAGACGCAGCCGCAATGAGCAGAACAAACACTATAAGAAAAATTGCCCGGCCAATCAGGCTCCTGCGCCGTCTCTTTTTTCTGCGCTGCCTGCGCTCCTCGGTCCTTGTTTCATAATCAATGTCTTTGTTCAGATTCTCATTCATTTGTATATTCTCCTTTTATATGTCATAGGAAAGCTCCATGCGCTTTGAGCGTTCCACTGCGCATGAAAGCGTTACCGCGCATGGTGCATCCCTGAACGCAGTTTTCCGCTTCGCGGGAAAGGGTACTTTCATATTCTTCCGCTAGTTTACCACAAGGATGAAAAAACGGCAATGGAAATGCAGAAGAATATGGATTCTAATGTCACCCTAATGTCATGATTGTTACTGCCTGCACAGCGCAAAAATGCGTTGGAGACGCATTTTGTGTGTATCGGGAAGCAGGATTTGAAATGGCTTGACAGCGGCAGATGCATGGGAGAAAATGGAGAAGTGGAAACAGGGACAGAAAAGGAGCGGGATGAATGAATCAGCAGATAAAAGAAATCATACAGGATGCGGAGATGGTGCTCGTCGGGATCGGGGCGGAATGCGCACTGCAGGCGCCGGGGTTTGAAACTGTGGGACAGCTTGAGCCGTTTTACAGGAGCCGGTATTGCGCGGATGTCCGGGAGGATCATGAGATCCTGAGGGCTTACAACAGCCTGAGGCAGATGATCGGCGCGAGGCCGTATTTTGTCGTGACGCTGAATACGGATGACCTGATCTCGCGCTCGGATTTTGAGCAGGATCTGATTGTGGCCCCGTGCGGCAGTATGTCGAAGCTGCAGTGTACGGAGCATATTGTGGAGGCGGCGTCCGTGCGGGACCAGGTGATTGCCGCGTGGGAAGCATACAGGAGGCGGACGCCCGCAGAGGAGGCGGATCCGGCGGCAACGGCGCAGGGGCCATGTGATGAGGCATACGCGGGGGAAATCCTGGCGCGGTATGCCGTCTGCCCGAAGTGCGGGCGTCCGCTCGGCTTCCACACAGTTGAAAATGACCATTATCTGGAGAAAGGCTATCAGAAGCAGTGGAATCATTATACGAGGTGGCTGTCGTGTACGCTGAACCGGAAGCTCTGCATCCTTGAGCTCGGAACGGATTTTTCCTATCCGCAGGTCATCCGATGGCCGTTCGAGAAGACGGCTTACTTCAACCAGAAGGCGACGCTCGTGCGTGTCGGCAGCCGGTATCCGCAGCTCCCGGCGGAGCTCGGCGGGAGAGGAGTCAGCGTAGAAGAGCAGCCTGTCCCGTTTTTACTATGAAAGCCCGGTCGCAAAGCAGGGGCACACAGGCTGCTTGCAGACCAGTGTGACCATGCTTTAGCGACGCTAACCCGTATGAGCAAGTAGGGCGGTAGCCCGGATTGCGAATACGGGTAGGATTGCGAGAGTTGCGAAGCAACGGAGCAATCCGTGGGCTTTCATGCGCAGTGGTACGTTCAAAGCGCATGGGGGCTTTCATGCGCAGTGTGCAATCTTCACAAAATTTGCTTGATAAAAGCGGGGATATTGTGTATGATAAATATATTGTCGGACATATAAATGTTCACTGTTTGCCCCGGCCCCGGCCATGCACGGTGACAGCAGATGTTCCGCGCGTACGTTGGTACAAATTAACCCGGCCAGGCAGTATCCGGCCAGCAGGTACGGCGCCCGGCCCCAAATTTCGGAGGTGTATCTATGGAAAGCAGAGCAATCAAAATCAATTCAAAGGTCAACCAGAACGCGATTATCCGTGTCATACCGGGACATTTTGCGACGAACCACTCTCATATCAATTACTATGTCGATATGACAATTATGAAATCCAGGAAGAGTGAGGCTGCTGCTGCGGCTTCCGTGCTCGCACGCAAGTACACGACCAGCACTTATGTCGATACGATTATCTGTATGGATGGCTGCGAGGTGATCGGCGCCTATCTGGCGGATGAGCTGACCGAATCCGGGATCATGTCGCTGAACCAGCATCAGACGATGTACATTGTGACGCCGGAGATGAACCCCGGGGGACAGCTTATTTTCCGCGACAATATGCAGATGATGATCCAGGGCAAGCATTGCCTGCTGCTGCTCGCATCGGCGACGACGGGGCGCACAGTAGCGCGTGCGCTGGAGTGCGTACAGTATTACGGCGGTATTATCGAAGGCGTTTCCGCGATCTTCAGCGCGAGCACAAGGGTTGGGAATATCGAGATCAATTACATATTCGGCGGAGAGGATATTCCGGATTACAAAACCTATGAAGCGTCAAATTGCCCGATGTGCGCGAGAAAACAGAAGCTGGATGCGATTGTCAACAGCTTCGGGTACTCGAAGCTGTAGGCTGACAGGGAGAAACCATGAGAGAGAGAGGGAAATTGCCGGTTGTTTTATTTGTGCTGACAATGGCGCTCAGCCTGTTTTCGATGAGCGCGTCAGCGAAGACAACGCAGGCAAAGAAATACGAGCTGAGCAATGTGGCTGAAGCAGAGCCGGTCGTGGGAGCCTGGAGTGAGGATGCGGACGGCGTGCGTTTCCTGCTTGCGGACGGGACAGCTGTGCAGAGCCGTTTCATCAATGTGGACGGTGTGATATACTACATGGACAAGGCTGGCGTGCGCACGAGCGGATGGGTCAGGTACCGCAGCAGGCTATATTATATGGAAGAAACAGGTGCGCTGCATTTTGGCTGGCTCACACTCAAAAAGGGTACATATTATTTCGGCGCTGACGGCGCTATGGCGCAAGGCTTCCGAACGATCGACGGGGAGTCGTATTATTTCAACAAGAAGACCGGCGCGCTTAGGACGGGCTGGATTACAGTCGGCAAATACTCCCGCTATTTCAGCAAGAAAACGGGGCAGATGAAAAAATCCTCGTGGGTGAAGACCGGTAAGAAATATTACTATGTCGATGCAAAGGGCAGGAAAAAGAAAGCCTGCTGGCTGACCATTGACGGCAAGAAATACTATCTGGATAAGACCGGCGCGAGGGTTACCGGCAAATACTTCATCAAAGGCAAGGGCTATTACTTTAAAAAGAACGGTGTCTACGACCCGTCCGTGAAGGTGAAGGATGAGGTCGACCCGGACAAGCCGATGGTCGCCCTGACCTTCGATGATGGGCCGGGACGGTATACGGACCGATTGCTTGACTGTCTTCAGAAAAATGACGCGAAAGCGACGTTTTTCATGGTGGGCTCGAACGTCGGAAGCTATTCGGCGGCGGTAAAGCGTATGGCTCAGCTTGGCTGTGAGCTCGGCTGCCATTCCTGGTCGCACCCGACGTTTACAAGCCTGTCTGTGTCAGCGATGAGTTCCGAGATGTCCCGGACAAACGACGCGATCCGCAAGGCATGCGGCAAGAGCGCGACGCTTTGCCGGCTCCCGTATGGCGACGGCGCATGGAATGCGACAGTGCTCTCGGCGGTCGGTTTCCCGTCGATCTACTGGTCGATCGATACGCGCGATTGGGCCAACACCGGCAATCCGCAGCACACGGTCAACGAGGTGCTGAACAATGTAAAGAGCGGGGATATCGTCCTGATGCATGATATCCATTATTCGTCGGTTGTCGCTGCGGAGACGATCATCCCTGCATTGAAGAAGCGCGGCTACCAGCTCGTGACGGTGAGCCAGCTCGCCAAATACAAGGGCAAGACGACGCTGAAGAAGGGGACGACGTACAGAGGGTTCCGATGATTTCAATGGGGAATGAGAGAAGGGAGATGTAGTTCGTGTACCTTGCCCATATCAGCGATGATAAGTGCCGCGAACAGAGTCTGATGGATCACCTCACAGGGACGGCAGAACTGGCCGGGGAGTTTGCGGGCAGGTTTGGCGCCTCATCCTGGGGATATTGGTGCGGGATGTACCATGATATAGGAAAGGGCTCGAAAGAATTCCAGCACAGGCTGCATGGCGGCCCGCGCGTCGACCATGCAACAGCGGGTGCAATTGAGTTGTACCATAGAAAAATGTTTGCACCCGCCTACTGTGTGGCGGGGCATCATTCGGGATTGCCCGATGGCGGAACCAGCGTGGATGAAGAGACATCGACATTGTGGGGCAGGTTGAAAAAGAAAGTCCCGGATTATCATGGTTTTCAGAAAGAAGTGCCGGAGCCTGCATTTGAGAGGCCGTCTATTGTGCCATTGGGAAATGGCGGATTCAGTATGGCTTTCTTCATACGGATGGTTTATTCGTGTCTGGTGGATGCGGATTTCCTGGACACGGAAGCTTTTATGAAGGATGGCATTGTGCAGCGCCCCCGATGCGATTCCATGGAGGTCCTGCACAGCAGGCTGATGAGCTATGTGGGTACATGGCTTGGCCATAATGATTTATCTACAGTGAATGGCAGGCGAAGTGAGATACTGCGGAATTGCCTGGAAGCAGCGGATCAGCCGGAAGGCTTGTTCAGCCTTACCGTGCCGACAGGAGCAGGCAAGACCATATCTTCTCTTGCATTTGCATTGAAGCATGCATTGACATATCAAAAACAGCGGGTTATCTATATAATTCCCTATACTTCTATTATTGAACAGACGGCTGAGATCTTCAGTGGCATTTTGGGGCGCGAAAATGTCCTGGAGCATCATTGCAACGTGGAATTCGGGAGCCAGGAAGAGTTTGAAAAAAAGCAGTTGGCAGCGGAAAATTGGGATATGCCTGTGATTGTCACGACAAATGTACAGTTCTTTGAATCGCTTTATTCCAACAAATCTTCAAAATGCCGTAAGCTGCACCGTATCGCGGGCAGCGTTCTGATATTTGACGAAGCGCAGATGCTCCCGGTGGATTATCTGCAACCGTGTGTCCGCGCAATTGCGGAGCTGGTAAAGAATTATGGCTGTACAGCTGTTTTATGTACCGCCACGCAGCCATCTCTGGGCAGGCTTTTCCCAAAAGGGATCATATGCAGGGAGATCTGCAGAAATGTAGAAGAACAGTACGGATTCTTCCGGCGGGCTGTGATTGAAAATCTAGGAAGAATTTCAGAAGACGAACTGGTTGCGGAGCTTCAGGGAAAGCCACAGGTACTCTGCATTTTGAATAGCCGTAAGCGGGTACAGCGCGTTTATCAGGCATTAGGGGGAGAAGGCTGCTTCCATCTGTCTACTTTGATGTATCCTGTTCACAGAAAACGTGTGTTGAATGCAATCCGCGACAGACTCAGCTCTGGAGAGGTGTGCCAGGTGACAGCTACCAGCCTGGTTGAAGCAGGCGTTGATCTTGATTTCCCTTATGTGTACCGTGAACTTGCGGGACTTGACTCTATGATTCAGGCTGCAGGACGGTGCAACCGGGAGGGCAAAAGAAAATTAGAGGAGAGCAGAGCTTATATTTTTGATTTCGATCATTATGATGATGCGGGCCTGCCGCCTGCGTTGAAACAACAGATAGCCGTGGCAGGACAGATTTTGCGTGAGTATGCGGATATTTCAGCCTTGGATGCGATCAGGGATTATTTTGACCGGCTTCATGATATCAAGGGTGAGGCACTCGATAAAAAGGGTATTGTAGAGGCTTTTGATGACCCGCACACGAGGCATACGCTTAGTTTCCCGTTTGCTACTGTTGCTGGAGAGTTTCATCTGATTGAGAATCAGACCAAAATGATCGTAATTGACCGGGAAGAGGACGCGCAGCAGCTTGTCCGGAGATTTCGCACAGGAGAGCGATCGAGGGACCTGATGCGTCGGATCGGGAACTACAGTGTCAATATTTATCAGAATGATTTTCTGGATCTTGATGCTGCAGGACTTCTGGAGTGTTTGGATGATGGGGTTTACTTATTAAGGGACTCAAAACAATATTCGGAAGAAACTGGATTAAAACTGGATGTGCAAAGGGGAGATGCGCTGTTTATGTAGGAATGGGAAAACCAGGAATGTCTGTCATTGCAATCATCAATGACTGGGAAGGAGTGATGGAATGAGCCGTGGAGTTTGTGTAAGGGTTTGGGGAGATTACGCCCTGTTTACGAGACCTGAGATGAAAGTAGAGAGGTGCAGCTACGATGTGATTACGCCGTCGGCGGCCAGAGGAATTCTGGAGGCAGTGTACTGGCACCCGGGGATGCGCTGGAGGATCGATCGGATCTATGTCAGGAAGCCTGTCCTGTTTACCAACATCCGAAGAAATGAAGTAAAAAATAAGATTATGGGCAGTAATGTGTTATCGGTCATGGCCGGTGCACGCAGAGAACTCTGCCAGTATACCAAAGGAGAGATTGTCCAGAGAGCCTCGATGCTTTTGAAAGATGTAGAATATGTGATAGAAGCGCATTTTGAGATGACAGAGCATGCCAATGAGACGGACAATGAAGGAAAATTTAAGGATATTATCATGCGCAGGCTCCGGGCAGGACGATGCTTTCATACGCCGTATTTCGGATGCCGGGAGTTTCCGGCCAGGTTTGAGCTGTTTGAGGATGAGGATATCAGGACTGCCTATGAAGGGACGGAAAAGGATCTTGGTTTTATGCTTTATGATTTTGATTATTCCGGCGCGGAGCCTGTCCCGATGTTTTTCCGCGCTGTGATGAAGAACGGCATAATAAATGTCCGCGAAAGCGAGGTGATCCGATGATATTGCAGTCGCTTGTCGGATATTATGAGGCACTGGAGCAAAAAGGAGAGGTAACAAGGCAGGGATGGTGCCATGCAAAGGTTTCTTATGCGCTGGAGCTTGACAAAGCCGGAAGGCTGATCGGGCTGATTCCACTGATGACAGAGGAGAAACGGGGGCAGAAGACAGCGGAGATTCCCAGGATCATGGAGGTCCCTGAGATGGTTACGCGGACTGTTGGGGTTGATTCTGATTTCCTGTGTGATAATTCAGGATACATTCTGGGAATTGACCAGAAAGGGAAGCCGGAACGGACCGCTCTCTGTTTTCAATGTGCAGTGCAGAAGCACCTGGAAGTTTTACAGGAAGCTCATTCAGAATCGGCGGAGGCAGTCAGGGCGTATTTCAATAACTGGAAGCCGGAAGCAGCCTTTACCCACCCGGTTTTATCCCGGGATCTGGACAAGGTCACGGCAGGGGGGAACCTTGTCTTCTATTATAAAGGCAGGTTTGTACACGATGATCCTGAAATCAGGAGAGTATGGCAAAACTACTGCCTGCATCAGAAGGAAGAAAAGGATGGGATTTGTCTTGTAACGGGACAGCGCACAGAAATCGCCAGGACGCATGGAACCATCAGGGGAATCCGCGGTGCACAGTCCAGTGGAGCATCACTCGTTTCCTTTAATGCACCATCGTTTGAGTCCTACGGTAAAGAACAGAGCTATAATGCACCTGTCGGTAAGTATGCGGTATATGCGTATACGACCGCATTAGGCTATCTGGTGAATCACAGGCGGGGCGGCTATGCCGACCACTGTACGGTGCTTGGGGATGTCACGGTAATGTACTGGGCAGAGGAGGATGATACGGAGGCCCTGGATCTGTTCTGTATGATGACGAACCCGGAGACGGATACGGAGGAGATCCTGGCGGGGATCTTTCAGAACCTGCAGGCGGGCAGATATGTGGATAAGGCAGGTGCGGAAGGCAGGTTGATGGATCGGAAATTCTATATTCTTGGTATAGCGCCAAATGCAGCCCGCCTCTCTGTCCGATTCTTTTTACGGGACAGTATTGGAAATATCCTGGTGCATATGAAGCGGTTTTACGATGAAATGGAGATCGTACGTCCTGCGTCGGATCAGCGTAGATATCTGGGGATCTGGAGGATTTTGCAGGAGCTGGTGAACCAGAAATCAAAAGAGAAAGCCCTGCAGACGAATCTGGTCACACAGATGTATCAGGCCATGCTGTCGGGAAGGGCATATCCGGCTGTTCTCTATCATTCGGTATTGGGAAGGATCCGGGCAGAACAGGATGATAAGGATCAGCATATTTACAAGATTACAAGAGGGAGGGCGGCGATTGTCAAAGCATATTTGATGAGAAACTGCCGGGATCCAAAGATTAAGGAGGGGATAGCTGTGGGTTTAAACGAAAATAACAATCACGTGGCTTATGTGCTTGGAAGAGAATTCTCTGTGCTGGAGGCTATTCAGAAGGATGCAAATCCGGAGATAAACGCAACCATCAAGGACAGGTATTTTAATTCAGCGTGTGCGACGCCGGCATCCATTTTTCCGTTGTTGTTAAAACTGAAGAACAGCCATATCAGGAAATTGGATCCCGGGAAGCAGATTTAT
This sequence comes from uncultured Lachnospiraceae bacterium, assembly GCA_964424785.1. Lineage (GTDB taxonomy): Bacteria > Bacillota > Clostridia > Lachnospirales > Lachnospiraceae > Choladousia. The sequence goes on from CAYRKA010000017.1 coordinate 14,982, forward strand.
TATGAAAAGCTGCTTGGAAGCCTTCAGGATAAGATTGAAGTAGGGGATGGTCAAGCGAATGCATATCCGCCAAGATTCAGCCTGGAAGAGCAGGGGTTATTCATTTTAGGATATTATCATCAGACACAGAAGCGATATGAGAAGAAGGAGGAACGCTAAAATGGCAGAAGTGATTAAGAACAGGTATGAATTTGTTGTTTTATTTGATGTGGAAAACGGGAATCCAAATGGTGATCCGGATGCAGGCAATCTTCCGAGGATTGATCCGGAAAGCGGGTATGGCCTTGTGACAGATGTATGCCTGAAGCGTAAGATCCGTAATTACGTGGAGACCGTAAAGGAGGATATGGAAGGCTATAAAATATATATTAAGGAAGACATACCTCTGAACCGAAGTGATAATACAGCCCTCACTTATCTGGGGCTGGATGAAAAGAGCGTAAAGGAGGCAAAAAAGAAAGCCCCGGATATCGATCTTAAAATCCGTGATTTCATGTGCAGGAACTTCTTTGATATCCGTACTTTTGGCGCAGTCATGACAACTTTTGTAAAAGCGGCCCTGAACTGTGGCCAGGTGAGAGGACCTGTCCAGCTTGGATTTGCTCGCAGCATCGACCCGATTGTCAGCCAGGAGGTCACCATCACAAGAGTGGCAATTACAACAGAGAAAGATGCCGAGACAAAGAAAACGGAAATGGGCAGAAAGAATATCGTTCCTTATGCGCTGTACCGCGCGGAGGGATATATTTCAGCGAACCTGGCCAGGAAAGTAACGGGATTTTCTGAGGAAGACCTGGAGCTTTTGTGGCAGGCAATCATCAATATGTTTGAAAACGACCATTCCGCAGCCCGCGGCAAGATGGCTGTACGTGAACTGATTGTTTTCCGGCACAGCACGGAATTGGGGGATTGCCCGGCTTATAAGCTTTTTGATGCGGTTGAGGTCCGCAGGAAAGAAGGCGTAATTTATCCAAGAAAATATCAGGACTATGCAGTGACAGTCCATGAGGAACAGATACCTGAGACAGTGGAAGTTTCACGGAAAATCTGACAGCAGACCAGTTGGCGGGATCCATGTGATGGTTGGCCGGGAAGAAAACAGGCCAGGGTGAGGTGGCGATGGAATATCGGGAAGAAGATTATCTGATGTTGTCAGGCATCCAGCACTATGCTTTTTGCAGGAGGCAGTGGGCGCTGATTCACATTGAGCAGCAATGGCAGGAGAATGTACATACAGTGGAAGGCGAACTGATGCATAAGAATGCACATGATGGTTATCTGACGGAGAAGCGAAAGGATGTCATTGTCGTTCGGGCTCTCCCGATTCATTCGAGAACAATGGGTGTGAGTGGCTCTTGCGATATTGTTGAGTTTCGCAGAGCAGATGATGGCATTATGCTTCATGGCCATCGTGGACTTTTTCAGGTGTACCCAATTGAGTATAAGAAGGGCAGACCGAAAGAGACAGAAATTGATATACTGCAGCTTGCTGCCCAGGTAATATGCCTGGAAGAAATGTTGAATACCAGCATCACAGAGGGCGCCATTTTTTACGGCGAGACGCGGCACAGGGAAAAGGTTGTAATTGATGACGCGCTGAGAAATACTGTAAAAAAGTATTTTCTGGAAATGCATCAGATGTATGAGCGAAAATATACTCCAAAAGTCAGGTGGAGTAAGGGCTGTAATGGATGTTCACTAAAAGAGATATGCCTGCCGAGGCTGGGAAAGGCGGGGGCTGCCAGTACATATATTGCACAGACATTGTCAGATGGGACGGTGGGAAATCAAGGAGAGTAGAGGATGAGAAAGCTGCTGAATACACTATATGTGACTTCTCAGGACACTTATTTATCTCTTGACGGAGAAAATATAGTAATTCTTGAAGGTGAGAAAGAAAAAGGAAGGGTTCCACTGCATAATCTGGAAGCAATCGTTTCTTTTGGGTATCGCGGCGCCAGCCCAGCTCTGATGGGTGCATGTGCAACGAAGAATATCGCGCTCAGTTTTATGACTCCTCAGGGAAAGTTCCTGGCAAGGATCAGTGGCCCGGTAAAGGGAAATGTAGTGCTTCGCAAAAAGCAGTATCAGATATCGGAAGATGCGGAGGAATGTCTGAAGATTGCCAGGAACTGTATTTTGGGAAAAGTATATAATTCACGGTGGGTGCTGGAGTGCGCATTACGTGACCATGCCCTTCAAATTGATACAGAAAAAGTGAAGCGGGCGTCCGGTTACCTGTACCATTCAATTACAAATATCCAAAACTGTGGTTCAATGGATCAGCTGCGCGGATTTGAAGGAGAAGCAGCAAGTGTCTACTTCGGAGTCCTGGATGACCTGATCCTGCAGCAGAAAAAGGAATTTCAATTTACAGGGAGAAACAGACGCCCTCCGCTGGATTATGTAAACGCAATGCTTTCTTTTGTATACACTTTGCTGACAGGAATGATTACCTCGGCACTTGAAACAACAGGACTGGATCCGTATGTCGGATTTATGCATACGGATCGCCCGGGAAGAGTTTCGCTGGCGCTTGACTTAATAGAGGAATTGAGGCCTGTCCTCGCTGATCGCTTTGTGCTTACATTAATTAACAAAAAAATGGTAACTGCAAAAGGATTTATTAAAAGGGAAAATGGTGCAGTCATCATGAATGATGAGCTACGCAAAATCATCCTGACTGAATGGCAGAACAGGAAAAAGGAGGTCATAACACATCCGTTTCTCAAGGAAAAGGTCGAATGGGGGATGATTCCTTTCGTGCAGTCCATGCTATTAGCAAGATATCTGCGTGGAGATTTAGATGAATATCCGCCGTTTTTCTGGAAATGAGGTGATTTATGCTGGTACTGATCACATATGATGTGAATACTGAAACAGCTGCGGGGAAAACCCGGCTGCGTAAGGTGGCAAAGCAGTGTGTCAATTATGGGAGAAGGGTTCAGAATTCTGTGTTCGAATGCGTTCTGGATAATACACAATGTGCTTTATTGAAAGCATCGCTGACTGATTTGATTGATGAAGAGGTGGATAGCCTGCGGTTCTATTATTTGGGAAACCAGAATCGCGCCAGGGTAGAGCATTTCGGAGTAGATCGTGGGATTAATGTGGAGGAGACACTGATTTTGTAGGTGCGAATCATATGCTCCCATGAAATCCAAATGAGACTCGCACTTAGATATAAACCCTGAATTCAGTTGCATATTGTTTTTTGCGTAAGGAGCAATCTTAGTAATATGAAGAAAAAAGATAATTAATGCGCAAATTTACTAAAATAGTTTCCATTATTTTAGGAAAATTTGCTGTCACTCCCTTCGCGGGAGTGTGGATTGAAATAGCAGCCTCCGCTCGGCCATCGACGAAGCGGTCGAGTCACTCCCTTCGCGGGAGTGTGGATTGAAATGTCCCGATGGTATAAAACCCGCTGGTATTCCCGGGTCACTCCCTTCGCGGGAGTGTGGATTGAAATCCGACATGGTGACGGACTACCTGTCAGCATTCGGGTCACTCCCTTCGCGGGAGTGTGGATTGAAATCTGGTTCCCGATCAGCTCCTCGATCGCGTCATTTGTCACTCCCTTCGCGGGAGTGTGGATTGAAATTTTTTCCCCACCGACGCTTAGGATAATCCCTACGTCACTCCCTTCGCGGGAGTGTGGATTGAAATTTGTCCCTGTCGAAAAGCTTGAGCATATGGCCGCCGTCACTCCCTTCGCGGGAGTGTGGATTGAAATCATGTGATCGTCCCGGGTGTCTGTGTTACCATTAGTCACTCCCTTCGCGGGAGTGTGGATTGAAATTACAAAATCTCAGAGATCGCTGAATACACCAGCGTCACTCCCTTCGCGGGAGTGTGGATTGAAATTATTGCAGACCGGGCAGCATACTTTATCGGCGCTAGTCACTCCCTTCGCGGGAGTGTGGATTGAAATCCAGCAGAATACAACGTGATCGAAAGCGGTTCTGTGTCACTCCCTTCGCGGGAGTGTGGATTGAAATTTTCATAAGCGGCGGCGTCTGCGTGCCCTTCATAGTCACTCCCTTCGCGGGAGTGTGGATTGAAATGGGAAGCTGCCGCAGGAGAACTTGTAAGCGGTTGCGTCACTCCCTTCGCGGGAGTGTGGATTGAAATCCCGGTCAATCTGGCGGAAAACCCTTACGAATCTGTCACTCCCTTCGCGGGAGTGTGGATTGAAATTGAAAGCGTTATTTTCTGGGACGGATACTCCGCCAGTCACTCCCTTCGCGGGAGTGTGGATTGAAATCAAAAGATCCACGCCCATGCTTACTACCTGCGGGTCACTCCCTTCGCGGGAGTGTGGATTGAAATAAATTCCCGGCCGGTATTTATGGCAGCTATGCCCGTCACTCCCTTCGCGGGAGTGTGGATTGAAATAAGACGCTCGCGACGGACGAGCTGTCCGCACACGTCACTCCCTTCGCGGGAGTGTGGATTGAAATTTACCGGCGGCGTTGATATACAGGAAAACAGCCTTTGTCACTCCCTTCGCGGGAGTGTGGATTGAAATAATGACAGCAAGACGACGCTGGCACTCGGAAGCGGTCACTCCCTTCGCGGGAGTGTGGATTGAAATACGGACAGGCTGGAAGAAAACCTTATCGAGCTGCGTCACTCCCTTCGCGGGAGTGTGGATTGAAATACCCCCATAAAATAAGTATAAAATACCAATAGCGTCACTCCCTTCGCGGGAGTGTGGATTGAAATATTATTTCAAAAAGATGTATCGTGAATGATCTTGTTTTCCGAAGCAGTATTCTGTATAATTAAGTTCATATATAAGGCAGGGAAAGGATGAGTCTGGGATGTATGATACAGCGGTAGCTATGGCGAAACGTCTTTTGGTAGACAGTATTTGGAAGAGCGCAAATCTTGAAGGACTAGGAACTACATTATAATGCTCTTCTCATTTGCTGGAGAAATACGTACACTGCCTGTTCAAATAGGTACTTCATGGGAACCAGAGATGCCTCATACTGGCATTATCATCGACTGCATGAACAGCATAGAGTTCATTCGGGATGCCGAAATAAAAGCTCTGAAGTATTTTTGCTATGTTGCAAGAACGCAAATGTTCATTGATGGCAATCAGCGAGTAGCGCAATTGATAGCAAATAAAGTTCTGATAGAGAATAACATTGGTATCTTTCAGATCCCAATTGAAAAGCTTGAGGAATTCAGGACGTTATTATAAGTTTTTATGAGAGCGGTGACGACACGCAAATTATTTCGTTTATGCAGGAAAACTGTATTGTCAGGTTGCGGAGCTGACCGTGTGAAGGAGACTTCAGTCAGGAAGTTCTGCTGACCCGGACAGTTTTCAGGATAAGGCTGAAGTGCTTATTGCCTTGGCACATATGGGTTATTTAACACATGAGAGTGGTTGTACAAATCTTTGCCAGAGAAATACGGGCAGAGCTTGCAGATACAATGAAACGAATGAAAGAATTACATGAACCGGTTTGACCAATCAGGAGAATACAGACTATGATAGCAATTATTGACTATGATGCCGGCAACCTTAAGAGCGTGGAGAAGGCATTTGATTATCTTGGAGCCAAAAGCATAATTACACGCGACCCATCGAAGATCCTGGGAGCTGACCAGGTGGTCCTGCCCGGTGTCGGCGCGTTCGGGGATGCGATGGGTAAGCTGCACCAGTATGAGCTGGCCGATGTGATCCGGGAGGTCGCAGTGCGCGGGACGCCGCTGCTGGGAATCTGCCTTGGGCTGCAGCTTTTTTTTGAATCGAGTGAGGAGTCGCCGGGAGTCGAGGGACTTGGCTTGTGTAAGGGGAAAATTCTTCGGATTCCGGCGCGGGAGGGACTGAAGATCCCGCATATGGGGTGGAATGCATTGACGTATCCGGGAGATGGGTCATGCGCCGGCACAGATATGGCATATCGGGTGTCGGGGACTTGCGCTGATGGAGCAGAGGTGTATCCGGCGTCAGGGATATGTACTGGCAGGATTGAGGCAACTCCTGGAAAAGGGGAGTGTGTACGCACGGCTGCCGGGGATACCCGGAGGATCTGCCATGGCCGCCTTTTTGAGGGGATCCCGGAAGGCTCTTATGTCTATTTTGTCCACTCCTACTATCTGCGTGCGGAGGATCGGGAGATCGTCAAGGCTCAGACCTTCTATTCAACAGAGATCGACGCGTCGGTCGAGCAGGGCAATGTCTTTGCGTGCCAGTTTCACCCGGAGAAGAGCAGTGAGGTTGGCCTGGCGATTCTCAGGAATTTCATCGGGATCGGGAAGGGGGACTGCTGAGATGTTTACAAAACGCATTATTCCATGTCTCGATGTGAACAATGGACGCGTCGTCAAGGGCGTCAATTTCGTGAACCTGCGCGATGCCGGTGACCCGGTCGAAATCGCTGCGGCGTACGACAGGGCAGGCGCGGACGAGCTTGTCTTTCTTGACATCACGGCGTCGTCGGATGCGAGGAAGACTGTCGTCGACATGGTACGCCAGGTCGCGAGCAAGGTATTCATCCCGTTCACAGTCGGCGGAGGCATCCGCACAGTCGATGATTTCCGGATGCTGCTGCGCGAAGGAGCGGACAAGATATCCGTCAATACAGCAGCGATCATGAACCCTGACCTGATCCATGAGGCAGCGGAGAAATTCGGACGCCAGTGTGTTGTCGTCGCGATCGACGCCAGGCGGCGCCCGGACGGCAGCGGCTGGAATATCTACAAAAACGGCGGCCGCGTCGATATGGGGATCGATGCGGTCGAGTGGGCGATGCAGGCTGACCGCCTCGGCGCAGGCGAGATTCTCCTGACCAGCATGGACTGCGACGGAACCAAAGCCGGGTACGACCTCGACCTGACCCGTACCATCGCTGAGCACGTCTCTGTCCCGGTCATCGCATCCGGCGGAGCCGGGACAAAAGAGCATTTCTATGATGCCCTGACTGACGGCAAAGCCGATGCAGCCCTCGCTGCCTCTTTGTTCCACTACAAAGAACTCGAAATCCGCGAAGTGAAGCAGTATCTGCGCGGCCGTGGTGTATCTGTGCGTCTGTAAACATCCGGGAAAATACAAACGAAAGGGGAGTCGATTTATGCCTCCAATCTCAAATGACTGGCTCATTCCACTGAGGCCCGAGTTTTCCAAGCCATACTACGCCAGCCTCTACAAAACGGTCAACGAGGAATACCGCACAAGAGTAATCTATCCGCCCGCGGATGACATTTTCAACGCATTCGCATTCACGCCGCTTGCCGAGGTCAAGGTCGTGATTCTCGGGCAGGATCCGTACCACGAGGAAGGCCAGGCGCACGGCCTGTGCTTTTCGGTGAAGCCGGATGTTGAGATTCCTCCGTCGCTTGTCAATATCTACAAGGAGCTGCATGAGGACTGCGGCTGCTATATCCCGAACAACGGCTACCTGACAAAATGGGCGAAGCAGGGCGTGCTGCTGCTGAACACGGTGCTCACGGTGCGCGCACATCAGGCCAATTCGCACCGCGGGATCGGCTGGGAGGAGTTCACGGACGCGGCGATCCGCATCCTGAATGAGCTGGACCGCCCGGTTGTCTTCATCCTGTGGGGACGTCCGGCGCAGCTCAAGAAATCAATGCTCAACAACCCGAAGCATCTGATCCTTGAGTCCCCGCATCCGAGCCCGTTGTCCGCATACCGGGGGTTCTTTGGCAGCAGGCCGTTTTCGCGGGCGAACAGGTTCCTGAAGGCAAACGGGATAGAGCCGATCGACTGGCAGATTGAAAATGTATAAATAGCGATTTGCCGCATGGCTGAATCGTTACTACAGATCTTTTTTCATATTTTTCACGGCTGTCGACAGCATCAGCTTGATGCGGTTGAGCTGGTTCACCTCGCTCGCGCCCGGATCGTAGTCGATCGCGACGATATTGGACGACGGATACTGGCGGCGCAGCTCCTTGATGACGCCCTTGCCGACAACGTGGTTCGGCAGGCAGGCGAACGGCTGCGTGCACACAATATTGTTGACGCCAGAGTGGATCAGCTCAAGCATTTCTCCCGTCAGGAACCAGCCCTCGCCGGTCTGGTTGCCGCACGATACAATGTCGGTTGCCATCTTCGCCAGATCCTCAATATGCGAAGGCGGATCGAAATGTGTGCTCTGGGCGAGCGCCTCGGCCGCAGTGCCCCGCAGCTTTTCCAGGAAAGCGATGCCGAAGTTGGCGATTGTCGCCGAGCGCTTCTTCGTGCCGAGGTGGTCGGCCTTGAAGTTCTGGTTGTAGAAGCAGTAGAGCAGGAAATCCATCAGGTCCGGCACAACGGCCTGCGCCCCTTCGGCTTCGAGCAAATCGACGAGATAGTTGTTCGCCGCCGGAAGGAATTTTACGAGGATTTCACCGACCACGCCGACCTTTGGCTTCCGCTCGTCCGTGATCGGGAGCGTGTCGAAGTCGTGGATGATCTCCCGGCACATCCGTTTGAACTCAAGGTATGACGGCTTTCCGGCGACGAATTCGCAGCAGCGCTGCTCCCATTTGCGGTGCAGCTCGTCCGCCGAGCCGGGTACCTTCTCATACGGGCGCATACGGTACAGGCACCGCATGAAGATATCACCGAAGACGACGGCGAACATACCTCGTTTCACGAGGTAGTAGCTGATCGTAAAGCCCGGGTTTTTCTCGAGGCCGCTCAGGTTGATCGAGATGACCGGGATCTGTTCCATTCCGGCCTTCCTGAGTGCGCGGCGGATGAAACCGACGTAGTTCGAAGCGCGGCAGCCTCCGCCCGTCTGCGACATCAGGACAGCAGTGCGGCTCAGGTCGTACTTGCCGGAGAGCAGCGCTTCCATGACCTGGCCGACAACCATCAGCGACGGGTAGCACGCGTCGTTGTTGACATATTTCAGGCCGACGTCCACGGATTTTTTGTTGTCGTTCGGCAGCACGACGATCTTGTAGTCCGACGCGTTGAATGCTGCTTCGAGCATTTTGAAATGGATCGGTGACATCTGCGGGCAGAGGATTGTGTAGGTCTTTCGCATCTCCTTCGTGAAGATGACGCGTTCGGTGCTTGCCGGGACGATCCGGCGGTCCTCCTTGGTGCGTTCCTTGCGGACACGGATCGCAGAGATCAGGGAGCGGACGCGGATACGCGCAGCTCCGAGGTTGTTGACTTCATCGATCTTCAGGCAGGTGTAGATCTTGCCGGAGTTCGAGAGGATGTCGCTTACCTGGTCAGTCGTCACGGCATCGAGGCCGCAGCCGAATGAGTTGAGCTGGATCAGGTCGAGATCCTCGCGCGTCTTGACAAAGTTCGCGGCGGCGTACAGCCTGCTGTGGTACATCCACTGGTCGAGGACGATCAGGGGCCGCTCGACCGGATTGAGGTTCGAGACGGAATCCTCGGTCAGGACAGCGAGCCCATAGGAATTGATCAGCTCCGGGATGCCGTGGTTGATCTCCGAGTCGATATGGTATGGCCTGCCTGCGAGTACGATGCCGTGCCGCCCCGTCTCCTCGAGGTACTTCAGCGTCTCCTGCCCTTTGTCGTACATCGCCTGCCGCGTGTGGGCGAGCTCCTCCCATCCGGCCTTTGCGGCCGCGGTCAGCTCTTCCTTCGGAATATCCGGGAATGCCTTTAACAGGCCGCTTGTCACCGTGCTGAGATTCGTGAACGCGATGAACGGGTTGTCGAACCGCACATGCTCGAGGCGCAGATCCTCGACGTTGTTCTTGATATTCTCCGCGTAGGAGGTGACAATCGGGCAGTTGTAGTGGTTGCCGGCATCACCGAACTCTGTACGCTCGTACGGAATGCACGGATAAAATATGTAACGGATTCCCTTCTTGATCAACCACTCGATGTGGCCGTGCGCGAGCTTGGCCGGGTAGCACTCCGACTCGCTCGGAATCGATTCGATACCGAGTTCATAGATCCTGCGCGTCGACGGCGGCGAGAGGATGACACGGTACTTCAGTTCCGTGAAAAAGCGGAACCAGAACGGATAATTCTCATACATATTCAGCACGCGCGGGATACCGACGATGCCACGCTCCGCCTCATCCTCAGGGAGCGGCTCATAGGAGAAAAGCAGCTTGTTCTTATAATCGAAAAGGTTCGGCACGTGGTCTTTGTTGCGCTCCTTGCCGATGCCGCGCTCGCAGCGGTTGCCGCTGATGAACTGTCGCCCGCCGGAGAAGCGGTTGATCGTCAGGCGGCACTGGTTCGTGCAGCCCTTACATTTGGCCATCGAGGTCGTGAACTCAAGTGAATTGATGCGGTCGATCGAGAGCATTGTGGTCTGCATACCCTCCTTGAAACGCTCCCTCGCGACGAGGGCGGCTCCAAACGCGCCCATGATGCCTGCAATGTCAGGCCGGATGGCTTCGCATGAGGCGATGCGCTCAAAGCTGCGCAGCACGGCATCGTTGTAGAAGGTGCCGCCCTGCACGACGATGTGGCGCCCGAGCTGTGTCGCGTCGCTGACCTTGATGACCTTGTAGAGTGCATTTTTAATAACAGAGTAAGCGAGCCCGGCGGAGATGTCGGGCACCTGGGCGCCCTCCTTCTGAGCCTGCTTGACCTTGGAATTCATGAATACAGTGCAGCGCGTGCCGAGATCGATCGGGTGCTTCGCAAAAAGGGCTGCCTTTGCGAAATCCTGCACCGAATAGTTCAGGGAGTTCGCAAACGTCTCGATGAACGAGCCGCAGCCGGAGGAGCACGCCTCGTTGAGCTGGACGCTGTCGACCGTGCCGTTTTTGATCTTGATGCATTTCATATCCTGGCCGCCGATATCGAGGATGCAGTCTACGTCCGGGTCGAAGAATGAGGCCGCGTAATAGTGCGATACCGTCTCCACCTCGCCTTCATCGAGCATCAGGGCCGACTTGATCAGCGCTTCACCGTAGCCGGTCGAGCAGGAGTAAGCGATCCGCGCGGTATCGGGGAGCTTGCTGTAAAGATCCTGGACGGCGCCGATCGCGGTGCGCAGCGGGCTGCCGTTGTTGTTGCTGTAAAAGGAGTAGAGCAGCGAGCCGTCCTCGCCGACAAGCGCTGCCTTGGTCGTCGTAGACCCGGCGTCGATGCCGAGGAAGCAGTTGCCGCTGTAGCTGCCAAGCGCGGCGGTCTGCACGCGGTTGCAGCTCTGGCGCTGCACGAACAGGTCGTAATCCTCCTGCGTGGCGAACAGAGGCTCCATCCTCGCGACCTCAAATTCGAGGTGGATCGGGCCGGCGAGCTTCTGGCACAGGGTGCCGAGTGTCGTCTGGACGTCCGGTTTTGCGTTGAGCGCGGAGCCGATAGCCGCGAACAGGTGCGAATTCTGCGGGACGAGTGCATGCTCCTCATCCAGCTTCAGCGTGCGGATAAACACTTCGCGGAGCTCGGAAAGGAAGTGCAGCGGGCCACCGAGGAACGCGACGTGTCCGCGGATCGGCTTGCCGCAGGCGAGGCCGCTGATCGTCTGGTTGACGACGGCCTGGAAAATAGAGGCCGACAGATCCTCCTTCGTCGCGCCCTCGTTGATGAGCGGCTGGATGTCGGACTTGGCGAACACGCCGCAGCGCGCAGCGATCGAGTAGAGGGAAGAATAATTCTTCGCATATTCATTGAGCCCGGCCGCGTCTGTCTGCAGCAGGGACGCCATCTGGTCGATGAACGAGCCGGTGCCGCCTGCACAGATGCCGTTCATGCGCTGCTCGACGTTGCCGCCCTCGAAATAGATGATCTTGGCATCCTCGCCTCCGAGCTCGATCGCGACATCCGTCTGCGGCAGGTCATGCTCGAGTGATGTAGCGACCGCAATGACCTCCTGCACGAACGGGATCTCGAGATGGTTCGCGAGCGTCAGCCCGCCGGAGCCCGTGATCACCGGGGCGACCTTCAGATCCCCGAGCAGGCGCTCAGCGTCCCGGATCAGGGACGAGAGCGTCTCCTGGATATTTGCGTAATGCCTTTTATAATCAGAGAACAGCAGCTCGCCCGTGGGTCCAAGTATCGCGACCTTGACCGTTGTCGAGCCGATATCGATTCCGAGCGTACAGCCCGGGGCTGTTGTTATTTTATTGGAAGACAAACAGAAAGCCTCCTTTGAAATTATTTAAACTATTTGATATCATGAATGACAGTCCGTCCCCGTAAGGACGGTAACCTATCGGCATTATACGACATTTTTTGAAAAAGATCAATTTACTTGCATTCTAAAATATTTCCATATATACTAATATTCCTGAGCAGTTTTACATATGAAGATATCCTTTTCCGCGAAGCGGAAAACTGAGTTCAGGGATGCACCATGCGCAGTAATACTTTCATGCGCAGTGGTACGTTCAAAGCGGATGGGGTTTACTTAGAAAGGCAAATCCGCTGAAAGGAGCAGATAAATGTATCGTGTAATCAAACGCGACGGGATGGCGAAGCGCGCGGTGTTTGAGACGGTTCACGGAACCGTGCAGACACCGGTATTTATGAATGTCGGCACAGTGGCAGCGATCAAGGGAGCTGTGTCGACCGACGACCTGAGGCAGATCGGGACGCAGATTGAGCTGTCAAATACGTATCACCTGCATGTGAGGCCGGGGGACGAGACGGTGAAAAAGCTCGGCGGCCTGCACAAATTTATGAACTGGGACAGGCCGATCCTGACGGATTCCGGCGGATTTCAGGTGTTTTCGCTCGCGAGCCTGCGGAAAATCAAAGAGGAGGGCGTGTACTTCCAGTCGCACATTGACGGGCGGAAGATTTTCATGGGGCCGGAGCAGAGTATGCAGATCCAGTCGCATCTGGCCTCGACGGTCGCGATGGCCTTTGACGAGTGTCCGTCGAGCGTGGCGGAGCGGGAGTACGTGCAGCATTCGGTCGACAGGACGACGCGCTGGCTTGTGCGGTGTAAGGAGGAGCTGGACCGCCTGAACAGCCTGGAGGACACGATCAATCCACACCAGATGCTGTTCGGGATCAACCAAGGCGCGATTTACGATGATATCCGCATCGAGCACGCGAAGCGCATCTCGGAGCTGGATCTGGACGGCTATGCGGTCGGCGGCCTGGCGGTCGGTGAGACACATGAGGAGATGTATCGGATCCTTGATTCCGTCGTGCCATACCTGCCGGCGGACAAGCCGGTCTATCTGATGGGTGTCGGCACGCCGGCCAATATTCTCGAGGGTGTGGAGCGCGGGGTCGATTTCTTTGACTGTGTGTACCCGAGCCGCAATGGCCGCCACGGCCATGTCTATACCGCGCATGGCAAGCTGAACCTGTTCAATGCCAGGTATGAGCTGGATGAGCGTCCGATTGAGGAAGGCTGCCGGTGCCCGGCCTGCCGTAGCTACAGCCGTGCGTATATCCGCCACCTGCTGAAGGCGAAGGAGATGCTCGGGATGCGTCTCTGCGTCTTGCACAACCTCTATTTCTACAATCATCTGATGGAGGAGATCCGGGAAGCGATTGAGCAGGGGCGCTACAGCCAGTTCAAAAAAGAGAAAATTGACCGATACAA
>CAYRKA010000018.1:0-26542 GCA_964424785.1 uncultured Lachnospiraceae bacterium
TGTAGTTCTCAACCTTTGCCTTGGATGCTGTGTAGACGACGAAGTCCGGCTCGAACTTCTCAAGCTCCTCAGCGGTCGGCTTGATGAACATATTCTCTACGAAGTGCGCCTGCCATGCAACCTCCATGATAAAGCGGATCGCCATGCGCGTATCCTTGTTCGCGCCGCAGAACGCATCTACGACGAAGAGCCTCTTGTCCGAAAGCTCCTTCTGGGCAAGCTTCTTGACGACCTCCCAGGATTCCTGGCTGAGCGGATGGTTGTCGTTCTTATACTCGTCGGTGGTCCACCATACGGTATCTTTGGAGTTCTCGTCCATAACGATGAACTTATCTTTCGGGGAACGTCCCGTGTAGATACCTGTCATAACATTCACAGCACCGAGCTCGCTGACCTGTCCTTTCTCATAGCCGTCCAGATCGGGCTTCATCTCTTCCTCGAACAACAGCTCATAAGACGGGTTGTGTACAATCTCTGTTGTCCCTGTGATACCATAACGGCTCAAATCAATGTTTCCCATGTTTCACTCGACCTCTCTTTTCTTCAAATAGTAAATGTTTTAAGTTCAAATTGCCGGGGCAGGACATACACCTGCCTGTAGCCGTTGCTATTATTGCATTTTGTGAAAAGAATGTCAAGTTCAAAGCAAAAATTTTACAGGTATTTTGGGCTTTTTACGCGATTGCCCAAAAGAACGGTACAGCCGATGCGGTTCAGCGGTCTGACAGAGGCACGTAATCGACATGCCCGCAGATCGAACGGTATGCCGGGCGGATGATCTTGCCATTGTTTGCAAGCTCCTCGATGCGGTGGGCGCTCCAGCCGACGATACGGGCGATCGCAAAGATCGGCGTGTAGAGCTCGACCGGCAGGCCAAGCATCTGGTAAACAAAGCCGCTGTAATAGTCTACGTTGGCGCTGACACCCTTGTAGATATGGCGCTTCTCGCCGATCACCTGCGGGGCGAGGCGCTCGACTATCGAGATCAGCTCGAATTCCTCCTGGCAGCCCTTTTCAACGCTGAGGCGTTCGACAAAGGATTTAAAGATCTCGGCACGCGGGTCGGAGAGTGAGTAGACGGCGTGGCCGATACCGTAGATCAGCCCTGAATGGTCGAAAGCGTCGCGGTCGAGCAGCGCGCCGAGATAATGCCGTATCTCATCCTCGTCCTTCCAGTCCTTTACCGCTGCCTTCATATCTTCAAACATCTGGACAACCTTGATGTTGGCTCCGCCGTGGCGCGGGCCCTTGAGCGAGCCGAGCGAGGCCGCAAAGACTGAATAAGTATCAGTACCGGACGACGAAATGACATGCGTCGTGAACGTCGAGTTGTTGCCGCCGCCATGCTCCATATGCAGCACAAGAGCGAGGTCGAGGATCCGCGCCTCAAGCTCTGAATAGCTGCTGTCAGGGCGCAGGATATGCAGGATGTTCTGGGACATCGAGAGCTCCGGCTTTGGAGTATGGATATAGAGGCTCTTGCCATTGTAATAGTGCTGGTAAGCCTGGTAGCCATAGACGGAGAGCATCGGGAAAATGCTGATCATCTGCAGGCACTGGCGCAATACATTCGGGATCGAAATATCGTCGGCGCGGTCGTCGTAGGAGTAGAGCGTCAGGACGCTGCGTGCCAGCGTATTCATCATATCGCTGCTCGGCGCTTTCATGATAATGTCACGGACGAAGCCGGAGGGCAGCGAGGTACGGTAATCGGAGAGGATTTGTGAGAAGGACTCCAGCTCATGCTGATCCGGCAGCGTACCAAAAAGCAGCAGATAAGCGATCTCATCATAGCCGAAGCGGTCCTCACTCGTGAAGCCGCGCACAAGGTCACGGATGTTGCGGCCACGGTAATAGAGCTGCCCGCGGCAGGGAACCTCGTTGCCGTCTATGATTTCTTTGGAGCAGACCTCGGAAATCTCGGTCAGGCCGGCAAGCACACCCTTGCCGTTCAGGTCACGCAGCCCCCGCTTGACGTCATACTGGTAATACAGAGCCGGGTCGATCTGGCTGACATCGGTACACAGCTTTGATAATTTCAGTATTTCTGGTGTGATTTCGGAATATTGCAAGTCTCTCATCAAATAAATACCTCCTGTCTGTGGGCTGATCATTTTATCATCTTGAAAGTGTATAAAATTCAGTATACCATAAAAACCATAAAACAGGAATGAAAAACTTATTAAATTGTTATAAAATTATCATTTATAAATGATTTACATTGGCGCGTTACCGTAGTAAAATAGCAGAAAATTAACAGGGAGGGATAGCCGATGGCAGCATTTGAAAGGATCAAAAGCGGGCTGCCGGGCATGGACCGGATACTCGATTCGATCAGGCTGGGCGACAATGTGGTCTGGCAGGTGACGGATCTGGAGGAATACCGCTATTTCGCTGAGCCGTTTGTGCGGCAGGCGCTTCTGGATGGCCGCAATATGATTTATATCCGATTCGCGCAGCACCCGCCGATCCTCACACAGACAGACGGCGTGAAGATTTATCGGTTTGACCCGGATGAAGGCTTTGAGAAATTCACCGTCGCGATCCACGAGGTCATCACGCAGGAGGGGCGCGATGCGTTCTACGTGTTTGACAGCCTGTCTGAGCTGCAGTCGGCGTGGTATACCGATCTGATGATGGGGAATTTTTTCTGTGTGACCTGCCCGTATCTGTTCCTTCTCGATACGGTCGCGTTCTTTCCGCTGCTGCGCGGGCGGCATTCGTTTGAGGCGGTCGCGCGCATCCGGGAGACGACTCAGCTCCTGCTTGATGTCTATTCGGACGGCGACGTGCGGTACCTGCACCCCCTGAAGGTCTGGAACCGCTACTCCAACACGATGTTCCTGCCGCACTGCTGCGATTCACCGGACAGCGCGTTCGAGCCGCTCAATGACCCGGTTGCGATGAGCCGTTATTACACGCTGGTCCAGTCCTCGTCAGGCTTCCGGCAGGATCAGTCCTACGACAGCCATGACCGCTTTTTCTCGCGGGCTAAAGCGGAGTATCTCGCGGGAACCTTTACGCGGGAGACAGAAGACATGATCATCGAGAGTACGATGACGCGCGATCCAAGGATGCATGAGCTGCTCAGAAAGTATTTTGAACCGTCGGACTATTTTACCGTGAGGGACCGCATGATCGGCAGCGGGGCGGTCGGCGGCAAGGCGTGCGGGATGCTGCTGGCGCGCAAGATCGTGGACCGTGCGCTGACCGGCTTCCATAAGCACTGTGAGCAGCATGATTCGTTTTACATCGGATCGGATGTCTTCTATACTTATATCGTGTCGAACGGCTGCTGGGAGACGCGCATCCGCCAGAGGACGGAGGAAGGGTACCTGGAGGCGGCGCAGGAGCTGAAAGCCGCGCTGCTGAACGGCGTTTTCCCGAACAATATCCGGGAGCAGTTCCGCAATATGCTTGAGTATTTCGGACAGAATCCGATCATTGTGCGCTCCTCGAGCCTGCTCGAGGACGGCTTCGGCAATGCATTTGCCGGTAAATACGAGTCCGTGTTCTGCCCGAACAGGGGCGGGCTTTCGGAACGGATGGAGGCGTTCGAGAATGCGGTGCGCACGGTTTACGCGAGCACAATGGATCCGTCGGCGCTTGAGTACAGGAGACGCCGCGGTCTCGCGGAGCATGACGAGCAGATGGCAGTCCTTGTACAGCGCGTCTCCGGCTCCTACTACGGGCCGTATTTCATGCCCTGCGCTGCCGGGGTCGGATACAGCTACAGCGCCTACAAATGGATGCCGGACATGGATCCGCAGGCCGGGATGCTCCGCCTCGTCATGGGGCTCGGGACGAAGGCCGTCGACCGCACAGAGAATGACTATCCGCGGCTCGTCAACCTCGACCGCCCGGAGGTGACCATGCTGGTGAGGGTCAGTGACAAGCACCGCTTCTCACAGCACAGGATTGACGTCGTGAATCCCGCTGAGGACAGGATGGATGAGGTGACGCTTGAGCAGCTGCTGCCGTATCTGCCGCAGTGGTACAAAAATATTGTCCTCGAGCATGACTATGAGGCTGAGGAGCGCCTGCGGGAGGCCGGGAGGCCGCGCGACATCTATTTTGTGAGCTGCCAGAGGCTGCTCGCAAACCGGAAATTCACGTCGATGATGAGAAATATCCTGCACGAGCTGCAGCAGGCCTACGGCAGCCCGGTCGACATCGAGTACACGGTCAACCTGAGCAAAGGAGAGGATTTCGTCGTCAATCTGCTGCAGTGCCGGCCGCTGGCAGTTGGCAGGCAGGAGGGCGGCGCGAGCCTGCCAAGCCTGCCAGGCACGCAGACATTTTTCGATATTGCGGAATCGTCGATGGGCCAGTCCTCCGTGCGCGATCTCGGCGTCGTAGTCCAGATCGAGCCAAAGGAATACTATGAGTTCCCATACGCGGACAAGCCGCTCGTCGCCCAGGCAGTCGGGGAGATTAACCACTATTACACAGGGCAGGGCAGAGGCCTCCTGCTGATGTCGCCGGGCCGGATCGGCACATCCTCGCCTGAGCTTGGCGTCCCCGTATGCTTCGCCGACATCTCCGAATTCACCGCGATCTGTGAAGTCTCCGACGACCGCGCCGGATATATGCCTGAGCTCAGCTACGGCAGCCATATGTTCCAGGATCTTGTGGAGGCCGACATCTTCTACGGGGCAATCTTCGGCGACCGCAGGACACTGCATTATGAGAGGGAATTCTTCAATGGAGAGGAGAATCTGTTTGACAGGATATGCCCGGGACACCCGGAGCTTGAGAAAATCATACACGTCTGTGAAGTGAAGAATCTGAGATTATGGGTAGATGGCCCGGGAAACCGTGCAGTTTGCGGGTATGTACACGCAGAAAGCTGCAAAACACCGGTATAGCCAGAGGCCAGGCAGCCCGTTTTCCTGCGTCCGGTATATAAGCTGTCGGGTCATTCCGACAGCTCCTCCCATAACGCATACAGTCTTTCCAGTTCCTCCGCGATCTCAGCCTTTTCCTTTGTCAGCTCCATGCACTTCGCAACATCTGTGAAGATCTCTTCCTGCGTCATCAGCGCATCGATCCCGCCGCTGCGCTCCTCGAGGGCCGCGATGCGGTCCTCCGTCCTGCGAAGTTCATTCTGACGCTTGCGGAGCCTCGCCTGCTCCTCCTTCCTGCGTGCCCAGTCGTCCCGGGATGCCGAGGTGGCAGGCGTTTCCTGTGCTGACGTTTGTCCGCCGCATTGCTGCTGCGCGGACTTTTCAAGATAATAATCGTAGTTGCCGAGGTAACCCGTGAAGGTGTGGCCGCGCAGCTCCAGGATCCGCGTCGCGGTCTGATTGATAAAGTAACGGTCGTGCGAAACATAGAGCACGGTGCCGGTATAGTTCGACAGCGCTTCCTCGAGGATCTCCTTTGAGGTGATGTCGAGGTGGTTGGTCGGCTCGTCGAGGATCAGGAAATTGGATTCCGACAGCATCAGCCTCGCGAGCGCCAGACGGCCGCGTTCGCCGCCGCTGAGCTCCTGTACGCGCTTGTAAACGTCGTCCCCGGTGAACAGGAACGAGGCGAGCACGTTGCGGATCTCGGTGCCGGTCATCTGTGGATAGACATCGGAGATCTCCTCCATCAACGTCTTTTCCATATGGAGGAGCTGGTGCTCCTGGTCATAATAGCCGATGTGTACCTTGCTGCCGAGCCGGAAAGAACCCCGGTCAGCGCGCTCGAGGCCGTTGATGATCTTCAGAAGCGTCGTCTTGCCGGTGCCATTGTCGCCAATGATCGCGACGCGCTCCCCGCGCCTGACCGTAAAGCTCAGATCCGAGAAAAGCGTGTTGCCGGGGTAGGATTTCGCCAGCCCCTCCACAGTCAGCACATCGTTGCCGCTCATGATCTGCGGTGAAAAATGCAGGTGCATATCTGTCCTGGCCTCCGTCGGCTTGTCGAGCACCTCGATCTTATCGAGCATCTTCTCACGGCTCTCGGCCCGGCGGATTGATTTTTCGCGGTTGAAGGATTTGAGCTTTGCGATCACGGCTTCCTGATGCCTGATCTCCTGCTGCTGGTTCAGATAAGCTTTCCACTGGATCTCACGAAGCTGCGCCTTCTTCTCAGCGTAAGCGGAGTAGTTGCCCTGGAAGGTCATGACAAAGCCGTTGTCGAGCTCGATGATCTTGGAGACGACGCGGTTCAGGAAATAGCGGTCGTGCGCGACGACCAGGACTGCGCCGCTGTAGTTGAGCAGATAATTCTCAAGCCACGCGACTGAATTCAGGTCAAGGTGGTTCGTCGGCTCGTCGAGCAGCAGGATGTCAGGCGCTGCCAACAGCAGCCTGCCGAGCGCGACGCGCGTCTTCTGGCCGCCGGAGAGCGTGCAGATCTTTTTGTCAAACTCACTCTCGGTAAAGCCAAGGCCCTTGAGCACGCCGACGACCTCGCTGCGCACAGCATAGCCGTTGCGGTGTTCAAATTCGGTGGAAACGCGGTCGTACTGCCCCATGAGTTCTGAGAGCGCGTCCCCGTCGGTGTGCTTCATCTGCTGCTCGAGCGCACGCATACGCTGCTCCATGGAAAGAAGCTCCTGTTTGGCGCCGAGCAGCTCCGCATAGACCGAGGATTCGCTGTTGACGTCCTGATGCTGCTCGAGATAGCCGAGCGACTTGCCCCGGGAAATGGCAACGGAGCCGGAATCGGGCTCAAGCTGCCCGACGAGCATACGCAGCAGTGTCGTCTTGCCTGCTCCGTTGATGCCTACGATCGCGGCTTTCTCATGTTCTTCAATATGAAAAGAGGCTCCCGACACGATCACATCTGTGCCGAAGGCTTTCGAAAGATTCTGACAGGAAAGTATCATAGACCCTGCTCCTTTGTAAAAATTTATGGTATCATTATAACTGAAATCATTAAAAAGACAATAGGTGAGTTTTGAAATAACGGGTCTTGAAAACCCATGCAGCGTCATTGACATGAAAATCTCAATTGTGTATAATTGTGTAGCAGATCATGACCCGCATGGTGACGTGCAGGCGGATCTGTTATGCAGAACTATGAAAAAGAGGAAAAAAAGTGGAAGAACATGAAATTTCAAAGGCAGTAGTGAACCGCCTGCCGCGCTACTACCGTTATCTCGGGGATCTTCTGGAGGCGAAAGTGGAGCGGATCTCGTCGAATGAGCTGAGCGATATGATGAATGTGACCGCTTCGCAGATCCGGCAGGATCTGAACAACTTCGGCGGGTTTGGGCAGCAGGGCTACGGCTACAATGTCAAATATCTCTACAACGAGATCGGCAAGATCCTCGGGCTTGACCATACTTACAATATGATTATTGTTGGATCCGGGCATCTTGGCCAGGCACTTGCGAATTATGTGAAGTTTGAAAAGAGAGGTTTCCGCGTCATCGGCCTTTTCGATGTGAATCCAAAGTTGAAAGGCCTGTCGGTGCGCGGGATCGAGATCCGCATGGCGGACGAGCTCCCGCGGTTTGTCAGGGAGCATCAGGTGCAGATCGCTGCGCTGACTTTGCCGAAGCCCGGGGCCCTGGAGGTGACGCCGGTGCTTGTGGAGAACGGCGTCCGGGCGATCTGGAATTTTGCGCACACAGATCTGTATGTCCCGGAGGATGTTGTCGTCCAGAATGTCCATCTGTCTGAGAGCCTGATGCAGCTCTCCTACAATCTGAACCATATCGGCGGGAAGGGATTCTGATGGCGGGTATGGAGCGGGGCAGGTACTGAACCGTTGCGGAACAGCGTTAAATCAGACAGGGGCGAGCGATCGATCCTATCCGCCCGCGCCGAGGGCGTGCTGCCTCCAGGCAGGTATCTTCCTTACGCCCTCGTGCGCATAAAGACAAACAGGTCGGCAGCTTCTGCCGGCCTGTAAGCATATCCTGACAAAATTGGTACCGGCCGGTGCGGATATTTACGCAGGCATATCGGCCCGGTCCACTCATATGGGAAGGACGGAGGTGGAATATGGAGTTTTTGCTGAATGCGGAACAGATGAAGCGGCTCGATGAAGGGACAATCAGACAGATCGGCATCCCGTCCGCGGTGCTGATGGAGCGTGCCGCGCTGTCTGTTGTGGAGGAGATGAACCGCTGCGGCTGCGACCTTCGGTCGGTCCTCGTCGTCTGCGGTTCCGGCAACAACGGGGGAGACGGCCTCGCGGTCGCGCGCCTGCTGGATGAGCAGGGCGTGAATGTTTCAGTGGATTTTATCGGGCGCGCCGAATCGATGACGGAGGAGACGGCGCTCCAGAAAAAGATTTGTGAAAAATGTGGAATAAAAATCAGAAGGAATTATGCGCTGCGTGAATATACTGTTATAGTAGATGCCATTTTCGGCATCGGACTCTCGCGGCCGGTCGAAGGAGAGTACGCGTCGGTTGTGGAATGGATCAACCGGCAGGATGCGTATGTCGTCTCTGTCGATATCCCGTCCGGAGTCTGCGCGGACGACGGGAGGATCCTGGGATGCGCGGTACGGGCTGACCTGACAGTCACGTTTGCGTACCGCAAGCTGGGGCAGGTGCTTTATCCGGGGACGGAGTGCTGCGGGCAGGTCATCTGCCGCGATATCGGCATCACGGCGGACCGCTTTTCCGAGGGGATCCCGACTGTGTTCACCTATGGCGAGGAGGACCTGCAGCGAATCGTGCACCGACGGGCCTACTCCAACAAAGGGACATATGGCAGGGTATTGCTGATTGCCGGGAGCCGCGGGATGAGCGGTGCGGCATACCTGGCGGCGCTTGCGGCATATCGCTGCGGCAGCGGGCTTGTGCGTGTCTTCACGCCGGAGTGCAACCGTGAAGTGCTCCAGGCATACCTGCCGGAAGCCATCATTACGGCCTATGATGAGGTATGCTTTTCAGAGAAAACGCTGACGGATGCGCTCGCCTGGTCGGATGTCGCCGGGATCGGACCGGGGCTGGGCACCGGCGAAGTGGCTGCTGCGCTTTTGTCGCAGGTGCTTTCCTGCTACAGGAAGCCGCTCGTCATTGATGCGGACGGCCTGAATCTGCTGGCGCGGGACATTTCCGAACGGAGCTTCCGTTCGCCGGTTATTGTGACGCCGCATATCGGGGAGATGCTGCGCCTGGCGGGCGGCACGAAGGAGGAGCTGCTCGCGGATCTGCCCGGGGCGGCCCGGTCATTTGCCACGCAGCATGGCGTGATCTGTGCGCTGAAGGATGCGCGGACTGTCGTCTCTGACGGAGCGCAGACATATGTCAACTGTTCCGGCAACAATGGAATGGCGGCGGCAGGTTCCGGAGATATCCTGACAGGAGTGATCTGCGGGCTGCTCGCCCAGGGGATGCAGCCGTTCGAGGCGGCGACGCTCGGCGTATATCTGCACGGGCTTGCCGGAGACCTCGCGCAGGAGCGGCTTGGGGCGTACGGGATGATCGCGCGCGATATTGCGGCATCGGTCGGGGAGGTACTGAAAAGGGTTGATTCGCAGTAAAGCGCCCAGTCTGGCTGTGGCATCTGAGGAAAGTGCAGGAGGAATATTATGAAGAAGAACGGAAGAATTACCGCGTACATCCATATGGATGCGATCGCCCGGAATTTCCGGAATATGAGAGCCAATATTCGGGAAGATACGCAGATGGTGGCTGTGGTCAAGGCGGACGGGTACGGACATGGCGCCGTGCCGATCGCCCGCATGGCGGAGCAGTACAGCTATATCTGGGGCTTTGCTGTCGCGACGGCGGACGAGGCGCTGGAGCTCCGGGATGCCGGGATCAGGAAGCCCATTCTGGTGCTCGGCTACACGTTTGAGGAGGATTACGGGCGTATGGCAGGGTTGGGGATCCGCCCTACAGTCTTCACCGCAGAGATGGCGGAGGCGTTTGGCCGGGAGGCGGAGCGTCAGGGCATATGCGCGCCGGTACATCTCGCGGTCGATACAGGGATGTCACGTATCGGCGTGCCGGACGATGCATCGGGGATTGCGGAGGCAGGGCGGATTGCGGCGCTGCCCCATCTGAAAATCGAGGGGGTATTCACGCATTTCGCGAGGGCGGACGAGACGGACAAGACGAATGCGGGCAGGCAGATCAGCCGTTTCACGTCATTTTGTGATAAGCTGAACGCTGCCGGGACAGAAGGCTTTTTGCGCCATTGCTCGAACAGCGCCGGGATCCTGGATCTGCCGCAGGCAAATATGGATCTCGTGCGCGCGGGGATCTCGATATACGGAATCTATCCGTCTGATGAGGTGAGCCGCGTGCCGGTCACGCTTTTCCCGGTGATGGAGCTGAAGTCGCATGTGGTATATGTGAAGACAGTCCCGGCAGGGACTCCTGTTAGCTACGGCGGCACGTTTGTAACGCAGCGCGAGACGCGGATCGCGACGATCCCTGTGGGCTACGGGGACGGCTATCCGAGAGGTCTGAGCGGCAAGGGTTCCGTCCTGATCCGCGGGAAACGCGCGCCGGTCCTCGGACGTGTCTGTATGGATCAGTTCATGGCCGATGTGACAGGTATGGATGTGAAGACACTCGACGAGGTGACGCTGCTCGGCCGCGACGGGGAGGATGAGATCACAGCCGATGAGCTCGGGTCACTCTCAGGACGTTTCCCGTATGAGCTTGCCTGCTGCGTCGGCAGGCGTGTGCCGCGCGTGTACATACCGTGACATACCGGCCCGGCAATTCACACGATAAAACGAAACAGGCTGAATAACGCGAAGAAACAGGGAGATACTTAAGGTAATAAAGCATTATCAAAATCCTTGTATCGGAGTGTGAATTTTGTGAATATTAGAAGAGGAGATATCTTTTACGCGGATCTGCGCCCGGTCGTAGGCTCAGAGCAGGGAGGGATCAGGCCTGTGCTGATCATCCAGAATGATGTCGGCAACCGCCATAGCCCGACTGTCATCTGCGCGGCGATCACATCAAAGATGAACAAGGCGAAGCTGCCGACCCATGTCGAAATCGATGCCGCGAAGTACCAGATCGTCAGGGATTCCGTGATCCTGCTTGAGCAGCTCCGCACGATTGACAAACGCCGCCTGAAGGACCGTGTCTGCCATCTCGACTGCGAACTGCTGGAGCGGGTGGATAAGGCGCTGCAGGTCAGCCTGGAGCTGCTTACATAGCATCCGCGTATGTAAACCTTGACGAATAAGAGTGAAAATGATATGATTCGATGTAATTGGTGCAGGATAAAGCGTTAGCCGCCAGGCCTGTGAGGACAATACTTATTCCCTGTATACTGCCCTGTGCGGCGGACCGCTGCGGTGAATTATGAAGATAAAGGAGAGGATATACGTTATATGGACAGTGACGCGGGTGCCTTATGGGGCACTCTGATATTTATCCTACTGTTGCTGCTTGATTTTGTGCTGACATCATTTTTGTCCGCACTGGATACTGTCTCAGCCCCGGAGCTTGAAGAAGCGTTTGAGACGGCAGGACGCCCGCCGGACGAGGTGATGGAGCTCCGGGAACACAAGGGGAAACTGGCCCACACGATCTGGTTGGTAAATGCGCTGATCTGCACGATGGCAGGTCTGCTGTTCACGGAGCTGGGACGGACAATTCCGATATATGTGTCATTTCCCGTGCTTGCACTTTCGTTCTATCTGTTCGCGAACTCGGTCCCGGAAATGTTTGGCCGCAGGAACGCGGCGCATATGCTGCTGCGCCGTTATGGCTTAGTACACCGTGTGTTGCTCGCTTTCTCGCCGGTTACATTTGTGATGACGGCGGTCTCGAACGGCTTTGTGCGCATTTTCGGCATTGATCCGCAGTCGCTCGCGAATGAGGTGACGGAGGATGAGATCATCTCGATGGTGAACGAGGGACATGAGCAGGGCGTGCTCGATGCGCGCGAGGCGGAGATGATCCAGAACATTTTTGAACTGGACGACAAAAAGGCTGCCGATATCATGACGCACCGCAAGAATATCATCGCGATCAACGGCTCAACGAACCTGCGCGACGCGATCTCCTTTATGGTCGGAGAGACTGTCTCAAGGTTCCCGGTGTACAGTGAGAATATTGATAATGTCCTGGGAGTGCTGCATTTCAAGGACGCGATGAAGTTCCACACGGCAGGTTCCTATGATGACTGGCTGATCAGGGATATCCCGCAGCTTCTGCGCCCGGTGCGCTTCATCCCTGAGACACGTGGCATCAGCCTGCTGTTCCGCACGATGCAGGCGGAGAAGCTGCAGATGGTGCTGGTAGCAGACGAGTACGGGCAGACCTCCGGGCTTGTCGCGATGGAGGATATCCTGGAGGAGATTGTCGGGAATATCCAGGATGAGTACGATAAGGATGTCCAGTTTATCCGCAGGGACGCGGGCGGAGGCTATCTGATGGATGGCATGACGCCGCTTGAGGAAGTTGCCCGGGCGCTTTCGGTGACATTTGAGGATGCGGAGTACGATACTTTGAACGGACTGCTGATTTCGCGGCTGGACCGCATCCCTGCGGACGGGGAGCAGGCAGAGGTCCGCGAGGGCGGCTATCTGTTTCAGATATTAAAGGTAGAGAATAAGATCATCCGCCTTGTCAAAATTACAAAATATGAGGAAGAAAAGGAGTAATACAAAGCTATGTCAGGACATTCGAAATTTGCGAATATCAAGCACAAAAAGGAGAAAAACGACGCTGCGAAGGGCAAGGTTTTTACGATCATCGGCCGCGAGATTGCGGTGGCCGTGAAGGAGGGCGGATCCGACCCTGCCAACAACAGCCGTCTGCGTGATATCATTGCGAAAGCGAAGGCCAACAATATGCCGAATGACACGATTGAGCGCGGCATCAAGAAGGCGGCGGGAGAGCTTTCCTCTGTGAACTATGAGTACGTTACATACGAGGGCTATGGTCCGGGCGGCATCGCGATTATAGTTGATGCGCTGACAGACAATAAGAACCGGACTGCTTCGAATATCCGCAATGCGTTCACGAAGGGCAGCGGCAGCATCGGTACGCAGGGGTGCGTTTCCTATATGTTTGACCAGAAGGGACAGATCATCATTGACAGGGAAGAATGTGATATGGAGCCGGATGACCTGATGATGATAGCGCTCGACGCGGGCGCGGAGGATTTCTCTGAGGAGGAGGACAGCTTCGAGATCCTGACGACCCCGGATGATTTCAGCGCGGTGCGGCTTGAGCTTGAGAAGCAGGGGATCCCGATGGCGTCGGCTGAGGTGACGATGATCCCGCAGACGTATGTCGGGCTGACGGACGAGACTGCGCTGCGCCAGCTCAACCGCACGCTGGATCTTCTGGATGAGGATGACGATGTCCAGGCGGTGTATACGAACCTTGATGAGTGACGGAGGAAAGCGATGAATTACTATCTGACCGGCATCGAGGGTATGCCGAAGCTGCTGGACTGCTGCGGAGGAGATCCGATGCCGCATTTCAAGAAAAAGACGTACGCCGCCGAGTTCCGGCGGATGTATCAGGAGCACCTCGTGACGCTGGATGCGGTTGAGAACTGCTACAACACAGTGATTGACAAGGAGCAGTGCCTCAAAAATATGGCTGATGCGCTGGTCGAGTACGCCTATGAGAAGGTGGCTGCCTGTAAGAGCCGGAACCGGAAAGACCGGGCGATGATGGATCTGAGCCTGACAATGGCTGTCTTCGTGCTGCCGATTGTGCTGGAGTTCCACGGGAATTCCTCGAAGCCGCTTGCGGACCGGCTTGTCGCGTCATGGAAGGAGAAGTTCCCGAAATCGAGCCTCCAGGCTGCGGAGTTTTCGTATATCGAACAGGGCTTCCACAAGAAATTCTGTTATATCACGACGGCGGTCTGCGAGACTTATGGCAAGAGCGATGACTGCTATGAGCTGACGCTTCTGAGGGATTACCGTGATACATATCTGTCCGGGCTGCCCGGCGGCGATGAGCTGGTCAGGCAGTACTATGACATCGCACCGAGCATCGTGAAGCATATCGGCCAGCGTGAAAACGCGCATGAGATTTACCGTTCGATCTGGGAACAGTACCTCGCGCCGTGCATTACGATGATTGAGGAAGGGCGGCTCGAAGAATGCCGGAGCCGGTATGAAGAGATGGTCCATACGCTAGGGGAGAAGTATTTTCACTGATTCAGGGGGCTGCCGTTTTTGCAGGACGGCAGTTTTTTTATGCGCACGAGGCGGCAAGGAGATTTCAGCGGCGGCGCCGCTGCCGCCCTCGGCGCGGCGGATAGGGTCGATGGCTCTCCCCTATCCGATCGCAGGCTCGCAAGAGGTTTTTTGCTGCTTACGCAGTATGCGAGCCGCGCGGGCGAGCAGGTCAGACTGCATCTTCCCTACTCGATTGCGCAGAATTCTTTCCTGGCATTGCATGATCTGTTCTGAATCCGGGAATACTGTCTGCAGGCTTCCGGCAGAAAGCCGGGACGGACAGGAGGAAACCATGGGACAGGAGCAAAGGGATGACGGGAGAGAGAAGCAAAACAGCCAGGAGAAGGAACTGCGCGACGCGATTAAGGAAACAGGCGATGTGGCGCTCAGCCACAGGATCCATCTGCTGAGCGTGATCGGGGAGATCGAAGGGCACGAATGCCTGCCGGGCAATTCCAAGACGACGAAGTATGAGCATGTGCTGCCGAAGCTGGCCGCGATTGAGGACAGTACGGAGATTGACGGGCTGCTGATTTTGCTGAACACGGTGGGCGGAGACGTGGAAGCCGGGCTTGCGATTGCGGAGATGATCGCGTCCCTGAGCAAGCCGACGGTCTCGCTCGTGCTGGGCGGCAGCCATTCGATCGGGGTCCCGATCGCGGTGTCGACCGATTATTCCTTTATTGTGAAGACGGGCACGATGGTGATCCATCCGGTGCGCATGAACGGGCTCGTGATCGGCGCGCCGCAGACATACGACTATTTCAAGCAGATGCAGGACAGGATCCTCGGCTTCATTTCAGGGCACTCGCGTGCATCGCGGGAGCGCCTGGAGCAACTCATGCTTGATACGGGGATCCTGACGAAGGACCTGGGGACGATCCTGGTCGGCGAGGATGCGGTCCGCGAGGGCTTGATCAATGAGACGGGCGGCATCAGCGAGGCCCTGCACAAGCTATATGGGCTCATCGGGCGGCAGCGGCTCTGCCGCTGAAATATCTTGCCTCCCTGTGTGCACAACCGAACCGGTGAGAGCCATCAACACTATCCGCCGCGTCATTTCGGAGCCGGTTCGGGCATACACAGCTACAATCCGCAGCCAGGTGCGGAATCGATATACAGCCTCTTATATGCGGGCGCAACGAGTCTGTATATCTGTTTCAAATCGGCCGTGAACAGGAACCATCCATTTCAGAAAAGTTCTTGTTTCCAGTTAACTTCTCTGGTATAATGAGGTACAGAATTTCGTTTTGGAGGCGGATATGACAATACTTGAATCGATTTTACTGGGGATCGTGCAGGGCATCACGGAATTTTTGCCGGTCAGCAGCTCCGGCCATCTCGCAATCCTGCAGAACCTTTTCCATGTGGAGACGAACGGCAGCATGTTGTTTGATATTATGCTGCATCTGGGAACGCTTGTCGCTGTTTTTGCAGTATACCGCAAGGATATCTGGCGGATGATTACCGAGGCGCTGGCGATGGCTGCTGATCTCTGCTCGAACCTGCGGACGTGGGTACTCAATCGGATACATAAAACTTCTCTGAAATACAAGAAGATCGTCCACAACAGCTACCGCAAGTTTGTTGTGCTGATCCTTGTCTCTACGGTGCCGACCGGCATCATCGGCGTGCTTGGCAGGGATCTGATTTCATTGGCATCCGATACGCTGCTGATCCCCGGCATCTGCCTGCTGATTACCGGCGTGCTGCTGCTGATGGCGGATACCGCGAAAGAGGGGCACAGGCTCCCGAAGGACACCAGCTACGGGAGTGGCTTTCTGATCGGCGCCGCGCAGGGGCTTGCGACACTTCCGGGGCTGTCGCGCTCCGGGACCACGATCACAGCGTGCATTCTGTGCGGGCTGGACCGCAGATATGCGGTTAAGTATTCCTTTATTCTCTCGATCCCGGCGATCCTCGGGGCGGCAGTGCTCGAGATCAAAGATGTGGTTGCCGAGCCGATTGAGCTGTCCCAGATCGGGATTTATGCGATCGGGACTGTGTTCGCAGCAGCAGTCGGCTATATCTGCATCAAGACAATGCTGCTGGTGGTACGCAACAAAAAGTTCAAATATTTTTCAATCTACTGTTTCGCAGTCGGCGTGTTGGCAATTGTCGGACATTTCCTGGTCTGAAGGACAGGAGAGTTATTATTCGCGGGAGAAGATACTGTCAGCAGCATTACAGGGAGTACGGATTAACACAGAAAAGGGAGGCAAGGCAGTTGGCATCCAACACAGTGAAAAAAAATACAGCCGCAGGCAAGAAGCCTGCGGCTTCTAAAAAAGGAGGCGCTTCAGGAACAAAGAAAGCGCAGCAGACAAAGAGCACGGCACGCGGCACGAAAGGAAGCAGCCGCGCTTCTTCAGTCAGGGAGCTTCCTCAGGCGGAGGCTGCGCAGAGCAATCCGATGATTCTGCGTGAAGCAGCACTCTGGATGGTTCTTGCGGTCTGCATTTTAATTTTTATCAGCTATTTCGGGATCGGGGGGTATGTCGGCGCTGTGATCAGTGATGTGAGCTTCGGCGTGTTCGGCGTGTGCGCATATCTGTTCCCGTTCCTGATATTTATCGCGTCCGCGTTCCTGGTCTCGAACCGCCGCAACGGTATGGCAGGGTTCAAATTTGGCGCGTCTGTGATGCTTTATCTGTGTGTTTGCAGCTATGCGGCGCTGCTGTCCGGCAGCTATGATGAGGCTGCGGATATCGTGGGTCTGTATGAGCACAGTGCCGCGTACAAATCGGGCGGCGGCATCATCGGCGGGTCGATCTGCCGCCTGCTGTGTCCCGCGCTCGGCGCAGTGGGCACCGGGATCGTAGTCGGGATCCTCGCGATTATCAGTATTGTGCTGATCACACAGAGATCGCTGATCGGCGGGGTGCGCAGCCAGGGCAGCCGTGTCTATCACTCGGCAAAAGAGGCTTCCAGGCGCAGGAAAGAGGATCGTGAAGTGGACCGACGCGCGTGGGATGAGTGGATCAGGCCGGACGAGGGGCAGCAGCCGGGGAGCCTTTTGGGCAGTGCAATTGACAGGCGGCCCGGGGAGGATGCTGACGGACAGCAGAATATGGCGCATCCGCCCCAGATGGAGCGAAGCATGGCGCCATCCCGCAGGGGAGAGAGACGTAAAAGCATCCCGGCCAACCGGCTTCCTTCGTCCGCTGAACTGTCCGGCAGCAGGGCAGGGCAAAGAGGCGGCAAGCCTTTTGTGAGCCCCGAGATTTCACCTGCGGAGTATGTACATACGCAGACAGGGGAGCAACGGGTGCTTAATGTGCCGATCCTGTTCCCGGCACATTCCCGTGTGAACCATGCGCCCCGGGTCACCGGCGTGACGATGGACACTGAGATCCCACGCGATACTGCAAAAACAGCATCTGGGACGCGCAAGGCTGCGCCGGATGCTACGATGCGTGCGGATACGTCCCGGTATGGGACGGCAGGCCGGGAGACGTATTACATTGACCTTGACAACGGTGAGGCAGAGGACTCATCCTCGATGCAGCAGGGCCGTGTGGATTTGCCGGAGATATGCAGGGCAGATGTCCCTGAGATGCCAAAGCTGCATATTGAAGGGATCGGCACCCCGGGGCAGCCCGGGGAGGAGGGCGGGGAGGCCGCCATGCAGGCAGAAGCTTCTGATGGCGCCCTTGGAGATACGTCCGCCCCGGAACTGACAGAGAAGCGCCGCGGCAGGCAGCCTGATTCGATCTGGGCCGACGAGGATGAGGCGCGCAGCAAGGCCGGATCACGCGGCGCGACGTCCGCGGGAACCGTATTCTCGGGAAATGCCGGGCAGAAAGAAGCTGCTGCCGGGGATCCTTCCGCGGAGATCTCCGCAAAGGAGGGGACGCCGTCTCCGAAGCGCAACCCGCGCTCGTCGCGGCAGGAGATCGAGGAGGGCATCGCCTCTGTCGAGGCCGAGATGGAAAAAACGGCGCAGGCTGTCAGACCCGAGTACGTGTTCCCGCCGCTTGACCTGCTCCACAAGGGCAAGAACAAATCAAACGCCGGGCAGGAGCAGGAGATCCGCCAGACCGCTGCTAAGCTGCAGCAGACCCTGGACAGCTTCGGCGTCCATGTGACCGTCACAAATGTGAGCTGCGGGCCGAGCGTCACGCGGTATGAGCTGCAGCCGGAGCAGGGTGTCAAGGTCAGCAGGATCGTTTCTCTGGCCGACGATATCAAACTGAACCTCGCGGCGGCGGATATCCGTATCGAGGCACCGATCCCGGGCAAGGCGGCTATCGGCATCGAGGTGCCGAACGCGGAGAACAGCGCTGTCGCCCTGCGCGACCTGATCGAGTCGGACGAATTCCGGAAGCATCCCTCGAAGCTTGCGTTTGCGACAGGAAGGGATATTGGAGGCAAGGTGGTCGTATCGGATATCGCGAAGATGCCGCATCTGCTGATCGCAGGGGCGACCGGCTCCGGCAAATCCGTCTGCATCAACACGCTGATCATGAGCATTCTCTACAAGGCGAAGCCTGATGAAGTCAAGCTGATCATGATAGACCCCAAGGTGGTTGAGCTGAGCGTCTACAACGGCATCCCGCACCTCTTTATCCCGGTCGTCACGGACCCGAAGAAAGCGGCGGGCGCGCTGAATTGGGGCGTCGCGGAGATGACGGACCGCTACAACAAGTTCGCGGAGTTCGGTGTGCGCGACCTCAAGGGCTACAACCAGAAGATCGAGGCCCTTGCGGATGTCGGGGATGAGAACAAGCCGAAGAAGCTGCCGCAGATCGTCATCATCGTCGATGAGCTGGCTGACCTGATGATGGTGGCTCCGGGAGAGGTCGAGGATTCGATCTGCCGCCTCGCCCAGCTTGCCCGTGCCGCTGGCATTCATCTGATTATCGCGACACAGCGCCCGTCTGTCAACGTCATCACGGGACTGATCAAGGCAAACATGCCGTCGAGGATTGCGTTCTCTGTGTCTTCTGGTGTCGATTCCCGCACGATCATCGACATGAACGGGGCGGAGAAGCTGCTCGGCAAGGGCGATATGCTGTTCTACCCGCAGGGCTACCAGAAGCCGGCGCGCGTGCAGGGCGCTTTCGTCTCCGACGAAGAGGTGGCTGACGTTGTTGATTTCCTGAAGGACAAAAATATGGACGCCACATATAATGCAGAGATGGAAGCGCAGATCGCGAAGGTGCAGCAGGCGACTGTCAGCGCGCGTGCCGCTGAGGATGCAGACGCGCTGTTTGCCGACGCAGGGAAATTTATTATCGACAAGGACAAGGCTTCGATCGGTATGCTGCAGAGAGTATTCAAGATCGGCTTCAACCGTGCGGCCAGGATCATGGACCAGCTGGCAGATGCCGGGGTGGTCGGCCCGGAGGAGGGTACAAAACCGCGCAAGATCCTGATGTCGGCGGAGCAGTTTGAAAACTACCTGGAGGAAAACGGATGATAATGTCTGATTTTAGCGTTGAATTTTTATACTGATTGTTTTATACTGGACACCATAGGTATTCAGCAATCCGTAACAGGAAGATGGAGGTATAGTATGTACAAGATTTTGGAAGCAGGAAAACTTGCGGATAATATCTACCAGATGGTAGTAGAAGCTCCGCGTGTTGCAAAGCGCTGCCTGCCCGGACAGTTTGTGATTGTCAAAGCGGATGAGGTGGGAGAGAGGATTCCGCTAACGATCTGTGATTATGACAGAGAAGCGGGGACGATCACGATCGTCTTCATGCCGATCGGAGCGTCTACTGAGAAGTTCGCGAGGCTGCAGGCCGGTGATTCCTTCCGCGATTTCGTCGGCCCGCTCGGAGTCCCTTCCGAGCTCTGCATGGAGGAGAACCTCGAGGAGACCCGCAGGAAAAAGATCCTTTTCGTCGCAGGCGGCGTGGGCACAGCGCCGGTATACCCGCAGATGAAATGGCTGCATGAGCACGGCATCGATGCGGACGTCATCGTCGGAGCCAAGACGAAGAGCCTCGTGATCCTGGAGGACAAATTCAAATCTGTAGCCGGCAATCTGTATGTGACGACCGATGACGGTTCCTACGGCAGAAGCGGTATGGTGACCAGGGTGATCGATGACCTCATCACGGACGAGGGCAAGACCTATGACCACTGTGTCGCGATCGGACCGATGATCATGATGAAATTCTGCTGCCTGACCACGAAGAAATACCGTATCCCGACCGTTGTCAGCATGAACCCGATCATGGTTGACGGCACCGGAATGTGTGGCGCATGTCGTGTCCTGGTAGGCGATGAGGTGAAGTTCGCGTGTGTCGACGGGCCGGAGTTTGACGGCCATAAGATCGACTTTGACGCGGCCATGAAGAGACAGGCTATGTACAAGACAGAAGAAGGCAGGGCGCTGCTCAGGCTGCGTGAGGGAGACACGCATCACGGCGGATGCGGCAATTGCGGAGGTGACAAATAATGGCAGACGTATTGAAGAAGGTTCCGGTCAGAGAGCAGGATCCGAAGGTAAGGGCTACGAATTTTGACGAGGTTTGCCTCGGTTATAATAAAGAAGAGGCGATGGAGGAGGCTGCACGCTGCCTTCACTGCAAGAATGCGAAGTGCGTACAGGGATGCCCGGTCAATATCAACATCCCGGATTTTGTCGCGAATGTAAAGGAAGGAAAGTTCGAGGACGCTTACAAGGTAATCTCCGAGTCGAGCTCGCTCCCGGCGATCTGTGGCCGCGTATGTCCGCAGGAGAGCCAGTGCGAGGGCAAGTGTATCCGCGGCATCAAGGGCGAGCCGGTCTCGATCGGCAAGCTGGAGCGCTTCGCCGCTGACTGGGCGAGGGAGAACGGCATCAAGCCGCCTGCCCCGGGGACGAAGAATGGCCGCAAGGTGGCAGTGATCGGTTCCGGCCCGTCCGGGCTGACCTGCGCGGGCGACCTCGCGAAGCTCGGATACGATGTTACGATTTTTGAGGCGCTGCATGAGGCGGGCGGAGTGCTGGTGTACGGTATCCCGGAGTTCCGTCTCCCGAAGCTCGATGTGGTGGCGAAGGAGGTCGAGAATGTCAAGTCCCTCGGCGTGAAGATCGAGACAAATGTCATTATCGGCAAATCTGTCACGATCGACGAGCTGATGGATGAGGAGGGCTTCGAGGCAGTCTTCATCGGTTCGGGCGCCGGGCTTCCGATGTTCATGGGGATCCCGGGCGAGACGGCCAAAGGCGTCTTCTCAGCGAATGAGTACCTGACAAGAAATAACCTTATGAAAGCATTCCGTGAGGATTACGATACGCCGATCGTCCGCGGTAAGAAAGTAGCTGTTGTCGGCGGCGGCAATGTGGCGATGGATGCCGCGAGGACGGCGCTCCGTCTCGGCGCGGAGGTACATATCGTATACCGCCGTTCGGAGGCCGAGCTTCCGGCCCGTAAGGAAGAAGTGCATCACGCAAAGGAGGAGGGCATCATCTTCGACCTCCTGACGAATCCGAAGGAGATCCTGGTCGACGATAATGACAGCGTTTGCGGCATCCGCTGCATCCGCATGGAGCTGGGTGAGCCGGACGCATCCGGCAGGAGACGCCCGGTCGAGATCCCCGGATCGGAGTTTGAGATCGATGTCGACACCGTAATCATGTCGCTCGGCACATCGCCGAACCCGCTGATCTCATCCACGACGATCGGCCTCGACGTGAACCGCAGGAAGTGCATCATCGCCGATGAGGAGACAGGCCAGACCTCCAAGAACGGCGTGTTTGCCGGCGGCGACGCCGTGACTGGAGCCGCCACAGTGATCCTCGCCATGGGCGCAGGCAAGGCTGCTGCAAAGGGCATACACGAGTTCCTGAGCGCGAAATAGATCAAAATGCAGGGGCGTCCGCTTAAAGGAATCAGGCGGGCGCCTTTTCGTATTCACATGGGCGTTTAAAGGAGGATTGTCAGCATAGCTGATGGACGTCCGGCGCGGCGGGCAGGGTGAAAACCTTCTCTGCCCGATCGATACAGGAGTCTGTTATGAAGATTACAGTTGCGGCAGTTGGAAAGGTGAAAGACAAATTTTTCCGGGATGCAATAGCGGAATACAGCAAGCGTCTCGGCAGGTATTGCACGCTGGAGATCGTTGAGGTTGCCGATGAGAAGACGCCGGACGGCGCGGCGGAGGCGCTGGAGCGGCAGATCACCGCGCGGGAAGGTGCGCGGCTGCTCGCGAATATCAGGGATGACGATTATGTGATTGCGCTTGCAATCGCAGGAGAACAGCGAAGCTCGGAGGGACTCGCAAGGCACCTGGATGACCTTATGGTGCGCGGCAGAGGGCGCATCTGCTTCGTGATCGGTGGTTCACTTGGGCTATCCGATGAGGTGCTCGCACGTGCGGATGAGCAGCTCAGCTTTTCGAGGATGACGTTCCCGCACCAGCTTATGCGTGTTGTTTTACTGGAGCAAATTTACAGGAGCTTTCGGATTATCCGGGGGGAACCGTACCATAAATAACGACGCTTTTCAATCAAGGCTGATCTGAGACACGACAAGGTATATCAATGAGATGAATGTAGAATTTTTACGAAAAAGAAATCGAAGATGGCCCGGGAGAATCCTGTTGCTGTGTGTCCTGGCGGCAGTATTTTGCTGCCCGTCGGCAGCCTCAGCCAGGACATTGAAGTTCCGCAGCGGCAAGACCTATACGTGCTATATCGGCGGCACATACAAGCTGAAGAAGTCCGGGAGCACGAATTGCACGTGGAAGAGCTCAGACCGCTCGGTTGCGTCGGTCGGCAAACGGACGGGAAAGCTGAAGCTGAAGAAACCGGGGACGGTCACGGTCACGGTAAAATATGGCAAGAAACGGGCGCGCTGTCGGCTGTCCGTGGTGCGCCCGTTTCTGAACCTCACGGAGCAGACAGTATATGAATGCGGGACGTTCGTCCTGGGGATGACAGGGACAAATGCGGTGAAATGGCAGTCCTCCGACCGGACTGTGGCTGTCGTGACAAAAAACGGGCTCGTCACGGCCAAAAATGCCGGGACTGCGACGATCACGTGCACCGGGAAAGATAAAAAGAAATATCGCTGCCGTGTGACGGTGATCAACCCGGTATTGAGCGATACACAGCTGCGCATGGCGGCCGGGGACACGCATCAGCTTGTGCTGTCCGGCATACAGGCGACCGGCTGGCAAAGCTCTGCTCCCGGTGTGGCTTCCGTCGACAGAAACGGGCTTGTGACAGCTCTTGCCGGGGGCGATGCGGTGATCACATGTACAGGGCAGAACCGGAAGAAGTATATATGCAGCATACATATTGTCCCGAATGCGCAGCTCCGTTTTGTCGCGCACAGAGGCTACAGCGCACTCGCGCCGGAAAATACGCTCGCATCATTCCGCCTGGCGTATGAGAAGGGCTATCAATACGTGGAGTGTGATGTGAGGTTTACGAAGGATGGCATCCCGGTATTGCTGCACGATTCCACAATCGACCGTACATCTGACGGAACCGGGTCAGTCTCGTCGCTCACCTATGAGGAAGTGCGGTCGTATGATTTCGGTTCGTGGAAAGGCACTGCGTACCAGGGTGAGAGGATTCCGTCTTTTGAGGAGTTTCTTTCACTTTGCGCACAGTATTCCCTGCATCCTTATATAGAACTGAAGGGGACAGACAGCAGCGCACGGGAGCGGGCTGCGCAGCTTCTTGGGATTGTCCGAAAATACGGGATGGACGGCAAGGTCACCTGGATTTCCTTCACACCGTCATGGCTTGACGCTATCCGGAGCCTCGACGCAGGAGCGGACATCAGCTATCTCGTCAATGAACTGACTGATGCCCAGGTCGCGGAGGCTGTGAAGTATCAAAATGGCGTGGCGGATGTTTCGATCGGGCTGAATTATAAGTATTACAGGACAGCGGCACCCGCCTGCGTCGGATTCGCGAAGAACGCGGGGCTGGGGCTGGAGGTCTGGACCGTCGACAGCACAACGGATATCCTGGCATTGGATCCTTACGTAAGCGCTGTGACGACGAACCGCGTAACGCCGGGGGAACTGTAATGATTACGGATCACGGTTCACGATTGCGTAAAATTGGTGCGGCCATGCGCCAATTTCGCGTTAGCGCGATGAATCCCGATATGATAAAATGACAGCGATTGTCAACTGGTCCGTGAACTGTTTACAGCTTCGGACGATCCAAACGGTTCCCAGGGAACGGCATCCACAAAACCGTTTCCTGTAATCAGTTTATAACAATTTGCTGGAGGTCTGAATCATGGGCAAAAAGGAACGTTGCAGAAAATTTGGGGAGCGCATCCTGACAATGATCCTGTGTGTTTCTATGATATTGTCTTCGATGCCTGCGGGCGTATCTGCCGGTGAAGCAGACGTTAGCGCAGCGCAGGATACGGAGGCCATGGCCGTGGAAACGACAGTGGCTTCGGAGGGATCCGCGGACGGGGGGGCGTCTGCGGAGGCGGCGAAGCCGGAGACGCAGGCCCAGACGGAAGCGCCGAAGCTGGAGACGCAGGCCCAGACCGAGACACCGAAGCCGGAGACGCAGGCCCAGACCGAGACAGCAAAAGCGGAGACACAGGCCCAGACCGAGGCGCAGGCCTCGGCAGAAGACCAGGCAAAGGAGACAGCGGTTTCCCAGGATCCTTCCACGACAGAATCTCAAAGTCCAGACGGCGGGACGCAGACGGTGGGAAGCAATGGGACGCTGCAGTCTGAGAGAAATGTAGATACAGACGTGGACTTATCCACAGAGGCTCCTGAGTTGTCCACAGGGCATGAAGACGTGAAGGAGAAAGAGCCCGAGACGGAAGCGCCGCAGGTCACGCTGCGCTTTCAGGTATTGTGGTACGACGGCCAGGACGAGGCAGGGACACGCCCGGACCCCGATGAATTCCTGTATCTGTGGGCGGATGACCAAAAGGCGGACGCAGACCAATACCAGATAAAACTGGCGGATCTCACGACGGTACAGACAGATCCGAATGCTTATGACCTTGCCACTTATAAGATCGCGAAGCTGCCGTCTGAGGAAGATGGGGAAACCATTACCTATACGGTAGAAGAGAAGCTGCCTGACAAATATGTTGGCATTCTCCGCACATTAGAGGATGACAGCACACGGGGCATTGCGGATGCCCGGCTTTTTTTTGATGCAGAGAAGGAGTATGCGGCGAAGCAGCGCTTTGAAAATACGCTGGAGCACGAGTCGGAGACACTGACGGAGCAGGCCACCGAAGCGGAGACTGAGATTCCGACGGAGCCTGAATCCGAGACGGCTGCGGAGTCAGAGACAGAGCAGGCTGCCGAAGGGGAAGCAGAGGCCCTGACGGAGCCCGGTTCTGAGACGGAGCAGACCACAGAACCCGAGACGGAGCTGCCAGCGCCAGCAGCCTACTCGCGAAGGACGTACGCCGAGGAGACGGAAACTGAATCGGATACGACAGGGAGCGCGGAGCTGCAGATTATCTGGCAGGACCAGACAGTCGAGGCAGAAAAAAGGGAGCTGCCGGTGCTTAAGCTGTCGTTTACGATCGATGGGGAGAAGTATGAAGTAAATTACACTTATAATTCGGATAGTGGAACGTGTACTTTGAATCTGGATTCTAATCAGCTTGTGATGCTCGGACTTCCTGAGGATACTGTCCTGACACCGTCTATGCAGGTGACAAACGAAAACAGTCAGAATCAGAGCGTTAAATTACAGGGGCTTCCGGGGGCTACAGTTAACGGAACAAAGATCACGTGGGCGTTCGAGTTGGATCAGGAAAAGCTGGATTTGAG
The DNA here is from genome assembly GCA_964424785.1 of uncultured Lachnospiraceae bacterium. Taxonomy (GTDB): domain Bacteria; phylum Bacillota; class Clostridia; order Lachnospirales; family Lachnospiraceae; genus Choladousia. Next base: position 25,797 of record CAYRKA010000018.1, read on the forward strand.
CAATTATATTCTGACAGAAGACGGAACACGGTGCATCCTGACCCAAAAGACAACATTCACGGCGATCCTTGATATTCGCGCCGGGGAGAACTCAAATCAGCTTGATGATACTTTAAAAAATGAGCTTCGTCAATCGCTGGAGTGTGTCTATGGTACGACAACGCTTACATATGACGAACTGTTAAAAGAATATCCAGACCTCTCTGTGGAATTTTCATCGCAGGGCGACGGCAAATATGACATTACCGTGACAGGAATCCCGTGGTGTGATCCGATTACCAAGGATGCGATGGTATATTATTTTGAAGTTGAGTCTGCGGAGGGAATTTCGGCAGGCAGCCTCGGGCAGACTGACGATCTGCTTGTCCCGACCTACAACAATGCCGCTTCCCCAAACTTCGGCTCAGTGACCGACAAATGCCATGAAAATGGCACACTTGTCCTGACATTGACGGGGACGACGGATTATACTGCAACGAAGGTGTGGTTGGATGAAGAAACAGATCCCGCAAATCGTCCTGCTGCATCATGGTATCTCTGGCGCTATTCTGAAAAAGAAGACGGAAGCTATGAGACGGCATCCCCGATCACAGCCGGTGGCGTTCAGGTGAGATGGGATTTGACTAAAGAAACACCAGAGACTATTTCGACATCGAAAAATAAAGGGGAGAGCCCGGACGTCGGCGGTGAAGTCTATGGTAGCGGTCTGCCAAAATATGATTCCGACGGCTATCGGTATGTTTATT
>CAYRKA010000019.1:0-26246 GCA_964424785.1 uncultured Lachnospiraceae bacterium
GCGTAGGCGGCACATCGATCTCATTGAATGTGCCGGACATACTGTCCTTGCCGCCAATCGACGGCAGCCCAAAGCCGAGCTGGGCGGAATACGCGCCGAGCAGCGCGGCAAACGGCTGGCTCCAGCGCTTCGGATCCTCCGTCATCCTGCGGAAATACTCCTGGAAGGTAAAGCGGATCCTGCGGTAGTCTCCGCCGTTCGCCACGATGCGCGCCACAGACTCAAGGACGGCATATACTGCCCCGTGATACGGGCTCCAGCTCGACAGATACGGGTCGAAGCCATAGCTCATCATCGTCACCGTATCGGTCCTGCCCCCGGGCACAGGCAGCTTCGCCACCATCGCCTGTGTCTCGGTGAGCTGATATTTGCCTCCGTACGGCATAAACACGGAGCCCGCCCCGATCGAGCTGTCGAACATCTCTACAAGCCCCTTCTGCGAGCAGCAGTTGAGCCCTGCGAGCGTATCAAGCCACTTCGCGCGGACATCCGGCACCTCGTTTCTCACAAAATAGCGTTCCGTCTCCGACGGCATCTCTACCTCGACGGACGTCTCCTGGTGCGCCCCGTTCGTGTCGAGGAACGCGCGCGAAATATTGACGATCTCCTGATCTCTCCAGATCAGCACGAGGCGCGGCGACTCCGTGACAACAGCCACCTCCACCGCCTCGAGGTTCTCCTCCGCCGCATAGCCCATGAATGCCTCAACATCCTTGGGGTCAACGACGACCGCCATACGCTCCTGCGACTCGGAAATCGCAATCTCCGTGCCATCGAGGCCGGCGTACTTTTTCGGAACCTTGTCAAGGTAAATCCGAAGCCCCGGCGCAAGCTCGCCGATCGCGACGGACACACCGCCCGCTCCGAAGTCATTGCATTTCTTGATCAGGCGGCTGACCTCCGCGCGCCGGAACAGCCTCTGGAGCTTGCGCTCGGTCGGCGCATTTCCCTTCTGTACCTCCGCCCCGCAGACCTCAATCGAGGCCTCGGTATGCACCTTGGAGGAGCCGGTCGCCCCGCCGATGCCGTCCCGCCCTGTCCGTCCGCCAAGCAGGATGACAATATCTCCCGGATCCGAATTCTCACGGATCACGGCACTGCGCGGGGCGGCGCCCATGACAGCGCCGATCTCCATACGCTTCGCCACGTAATCCGGATGGTAAATCTCCTTCACATATCCGGTCGCCAGGCCGATCTGATTGCCATATGAGCTGTAGCCATGGGCCGCCTCGCGCACCAGCTTCTTCTGCGGCAGCTTACCCCTGAGCGTATCCTTCACCGAGACGGTAGGGTCAGCGGCTCCGGTCACGCGCATCGCCTGATAAACATAAGTACGCCCGGAAAGCGGATCGCGGATCGCGCCGCCCAGGCAGGTCGCGGCGCCTCCGAAGGGCTCGATCTCCGTCGGGTGGTTGTGTGTCTCATTCTTGAAATTGACCAGCCACTCCTCTGTCTTCCCGTCGATCTCGACCGGAACGACAATGCTGCATGCATTGATCTCGTCGGATTCCTCCTGGTCCTGCAGCTTCCCTTCTTTTTTGAGCTTGCGCATCGCCATCAGCGCCAGATCCATGAGGCAGACGAATTTGTCGTCACGTCCCTTATAAATCTCGTCATGGTCAGCCAGGTACCTGCGATACGTCCCCTCAATCGGAGCCCTGTAATATCCGTCGTCAAACTTCACGTCCACAAGCTCCGTCGAGAACGTCGTGTGGCGGCAGTGGTCGGACCAGTACGTATCGAGCACACGGAGCTCCGTCATCGACGGGTCGCGCCGCTCTTCATTCCTGAAATAATTCTGAATATGCAGGAAATCTCGGAAAGTCATCGCAAGGTTCAGGGAACCATACAGCTCGCGAAGCTGCAGCCCGTCCATATCAGTAAAGCCATCAAAAACAATCACATCCGCCGGCTCTTCAAACTCCGTGACCAGCGTCTCAGGCTTCTCAAAGCCGGCCTCCCTGGAATCCACTGGGTTGATGCAGTGCGCCCTGATCGCCGCAAACTCATCGTCAGAAATATTCCCTGACGCGACGTAAACGGTAGCAGAACGGATAATCGGCTCCTCCTCTTCATTCAGGAACTTCACACACTGTACTGCCGAATCCGCCCTCTGGTCAAACTGCCCCGGCAGGAACTCCACTGCGAATGCACGGTCATCCTCCCCCATCGGGAACTGCTCCATATACAGGTCATCGACAGGCGGCTCAGAAAACACGGTCCGGCAGGCCTTATCAAACACTTCATCTGAAATATTTTCCACGTCATAGCGAATCAGAATCCTTATCCTGTCAAGCCCTGTCACGCCGAGATAGCTCCTGGCCTCATGAGTCAGGCCCTTCGCCGCGACAGCGAATTCCTTTTTTTTCTCTACATATACCCTTCTGACTTTGCTCATCTGCATCCTCCCGCATTGTTTTCCTGATGTGCAATCACAGCCTGCAGCTGTGTCATGGCGCCATCGCATACCAGTGGCGCACAACAACCTATATGGCTGTAACAAACCCATACCTGCCGGACAATATGCCACAGGGCATCCGAAAATCCGGCTGAATCCATCTATTGCGGATTTTAACACACATGATGGGCAATGGCAAGTCTGCAGTAAAATCCATTTTCCTGTACGCTAAACAGCCGTCTTCTCACACCGGGCTAACCCCGGTCATTCCCCTGGTCCATATTCACGGATATCCCCTGCCTGGCCCAGAAATCTGCCGCGGCAATCTCTACATTGTCGACTGTGCACAGCCAGATCTGCTCCCACTCCTCCGGGAACATCCGGCGGCTGCGCCCGGCCGCAAAGCGGTCATCAAGCAGCGCAATCACACCGGTATCCTCCTCGGTGCGGATCACGCGTCCTGCCGACTGCAGCACACGGTTCATCCCAGGGCAGAGATAGGCGTAGAAAAAGCCGTCCTCGCCGCGCCTGTCGTAAAAGCTTTTCAGAAGCTCGCGTTCGGAGCAGACCTGCGGCAGCCCGGCTCCTACAATGACCGCTCCGATCAGCCGGTCGTTGCGCAGGTCGATGCCTTCCCCGAAGATCCCGCCCATCACGCAGAAGCCGGCTAAGCCCTGTCCATGCGGCTGCTCAAAATATGCCAGGTACTCCTCGCGCTCCTGCTCCGTCATCCCGGGCTCCTGGCATTTCAGGAGAATCGGCTCACCCATCTCCTCGCAGAGCTGTGAAAACTGATCCGCGACCTCCTCCAGCATCCGATAAGAAGGGAAAAATACCATATAATTGCCGCGCCGCGCCCTCATCAGCCGCAGCACATACTCCGCCATCCGCCTGTATTCACGTTCGCCACGGCTCGTATAACGGCTGCTCGTATCGGTGCCGATCACAACCAGCCGCTTTGCCGGATCAAACACAGATTTCGCATAGACTGCATAATCCTCTGCAGGCGTCGTACTCAACAGCCTCTTGTAATACTGGATCGGCAGCAGCGTCGCAGAGAAAAAGACCGTGCTCCTGCCTTTTGCCAGACATTCCTGCAGATTTCTGGCAATATCAATACAATAAAGCTTCAGCAAAAAACGCCCGTCCTCCTGCATTTCCGAATAGATCACATAATCGCTGCACAGCCTGTCCGCCGTATCGAGGAAACGCCGCACCTCAAAATAAAGCTCGAGTACCTTTTCGTTGAGCTGCATATTGTGCGAGGCCTCCAGAAACTCTTCCATGATCCCGCACAGGTTCATCAGATACACCGGGAATGTCCCGATGCCGTCCCATGTCTTTAGCGCGTCGCTGCCCCGCTTCCGCTCCAGCAAAAAGCGATTGCAGCGGTTCAGCGCGCGCACCATCCTGGGGCTGTATGGCTGGATCTCTTTCCTGAGCGAAAGAAAATCTTCCTTATATAATGATGCCGAGAACATCTCGCGTCCCCGCTCGACCAGATTGTGCGCCTCGTCAACGAGGAACAGATAATCACCCTTGACACTCTCACCGAAAAAACGCTTCAGCTTAGCCCGCGGATCGAAAATGTAATTGTAATCACAGATCACAGCATCTGCCCACAAGGAGACATCGAGCCCGAATTCAAACGGGCAGACCTGCCATTTGCGCGCCTGTGCCTCAATCACCTCGCGGTCCAGCGACTCGGCCTCCGTGATCAGTTCAAACACAGCATCGTTGACACGGTCAAAATGTCCTTTCGCATAAGGGCAGGCGTCCGGATTGCATTCCATCTGATCCAGAAAGCAGATTTTCTCCCTGGCTGTCAGCGTGATCACCTTCATGCGGAGGCCGTTTTCACGCAGAATCGCATACGTCTCCTCAGCCACCGTCCGCGTAATGGTCTTGGCCGTCGCATAGAAGATACGATCCGCCAGCCCCTCTCCGACCGCCTTGACTGCGGGGAAAACGGTCGTAATCGTCTTGCCCGTCCCGGTCGGCGCCTGGATAAACAGCTTCTTACGTCGTAATATCGCCCTGTAGACATCTCCTGCAAGCCGCTGCTGTCCCGGACGCCATGGGAATGGAAACGTCAGCCCACGGATCGACTCCTGCCTGATCTCCTTCCATGCCATCTCCCACTCGGCCCATTTCTGATACTCCTTTGTCAGCGCGCCGAACCATTCTGCAAGCTCGTCAACCGGGAATGTCTGCCGGAACCGGCGGATCTCCTCGGACTCGATATTGCAGTATGTCATCTGGATCCCCATGACAGGGAGGCTGTTCTGGCTGCCGTAAATGTACGCATAGCACTTTGCCTGTGCCAGATGGATCGCGTACGACTCCTCGAGCGTGTTGACATCACGGTAGATGCCTTTGATTTCATCAATCGTGTACAACTCCTGCGGCCTGGGAATATGAATATAGGCATCCTCCCCCAGATCCGTTTCAAGCACCGTCCGCATCCACAGCTCCGGATCATCCGACTGAATATCCTCGAACCGCTCGTGGAAAATCCCGTCCGCCCGGCCTTCGACCGTCAGCACATACCCGTCCCCCGCAAGATCGATCGACAGCGGTACCTCCGCCTTGTAATTGCTGCCCATCCGGCCCTGTATCTTCCGATGGATACGGCTGCCCTCCTGCATCGCTTCCCTGTCCGGCGGCCCGCCCCGGCGATTGTCAATATCACCTGACCGCAATATGAATTCTACCAGATTGCGGACAGAAATCCGCACCCTCTGTTCCTGCACTATGCTTCCCCGCTTTCTGCCTGGTACAATCAGACCTGTGCTTATGCAACATCATTCTGATTCTAGCATACTTTCACGGGATAGACTACTTCTATTCTGATTCGTCTCCAAATGTTTTTTCGCGGAATTCTGTCATGTGCCTGCGGTACCACAATGGCAGCATCGTGCGCTGGCAGACATCGTTCCTGCGTTTCTCAATGCCAATACTGTGAAAGAATTCCAGCCACAATTCCGTATATTCATCGCGGCGGCACTCCGTTTCCGCGAGGGAGGTGAGTTCCGTCTCCGTCAGTCCCGTCAGATAGAAGGGCTCATCCTTCGGATGGACAGAAGCGATCCGTCGGCGATCATCGATGATCATCCAGTGCTCGGACGGCATCCGATCCGCGAAATGCGTCGATGTGATCGCGAGGATATTGCACTTCGGCTCAATGTGGCTGACGTAAATACGTCTGTCCACCGAAGAAAAGCGCGCGAACTCCCTGAAATAGTGCGCCTCATTGCCGGTCTTGCGGCTCAGCTCCAGCACACGGACAACAGGCGGCGCCCCCAGCATCTCCGTCACGCTGCCCCCATACGCAAATCCGAGCAGCATGAAACGGTATATGGCATCAAGGCGGTCCGGCTCGAACGACATCGCCGCCAGGTAAATCTGCCTGTACGCCAGATCTGAAATCCGCCGGCGGACAGACCTGACGACCTTCTCTGTTTTCTCCCTGTCCGCATCGACGTGCACATAGTCACAGAACAGCTCACTCTGGAAAACCGGCTCGAGCTCCAGACGGATGTTGCGATGGCCCAGCCCTGATGCCCACGCATCATAAATACAGGTCATCATGCCCTCAAAGGATTCGTCACACGTATAAACCGTCATAATATTCCCTATTCTCCCGCTGCTATGAAATCAAACACCGACATCTGCTCAAAACGCTCCTGATGGCTCGCCTGCCAGTTCTCCCTCTGGTTCGTCCCGACCAGCTGGCGCGTGATATACTGCTCCTCAACCGGTATATTGTACATCATCCTGCCTGAGCAGGTGATGAAATACTGTGCGCGCTTCAGGACAACGCCGATCTTCTTCAGGTGGGGAAAATCAAGCGTGCTGTGACGGCGCGCCTGTGCAATGCGCCGGGCAGATTTAGGGCCAATACCGGGGATGCGCAGCAGCATATCGTAGGGAACTGTATTGATCTCGGCCGGGAAGAGGCCGAGATGGCGCAGCGCCCAATCACACTTCGGATCAAGCTGTTCGTTAAAATCAGGGTGTTCCGCACTCAGCAGCTCATCCGCCTGGAACCCGTAAAACCGCAGCAGCCAGTCAGCCTGATACAGCCTGTGCTCACGCAGGAGGGGAGGCGGCGTACCGGGCGCGGGAAGCGCACTGTCCTCATTGATCGGGACATAGGCCGAATAGAAGACACGCTTCAGGTCATACGTCTGATACAGATATTGCGTCATCCTCAGCAGATGATAATCCGTCTCCGACGTCGCCCCGATGATCATCTGTGTACTCTGCCCAGCCGGGGCGAACGGGCGCTGCCAGTCCATGTGCCGCAGCGCAGACGGACGCTCCAGAATGCGCATGGCGGCCCCCGGGCCGCCACCCGTATGCATATCCTGCGGGCCAGGCTCTGATGGCATATGATCCGCACTTAACTGATCTGCGGCCGGGGAAACAGCCGCAAGTCCGCCCTGTGAAAAAATGCTGTGCGTCAGGCCGCGTATAGCACTGCTGCGCTCCATGCGCGCATCCTTGCCAATCGCAAGGCGGTGCCCGGCGATCGTGTCTGTCATCATGCGCATCGGGCGCAGGATCGCCCGGTGCGTCTTGTTCGGTGCAAGCTGCCGCAGGCCCTCTCCGGTGGGGAGCTCCAGATTGATGCTCATGCGGTCGGCCAGATATCCGGCCTCAGCCAGCAGCTCGTCGGGTGCGCCGGGGATCGCCTTCACATGGATGTAGCCGTTGAAATGGTATTCATTGCGCAGCAGGTACAGCGACTCGCAGATCCGCTCCATAGTGTAGGCAGGATTCCGCATGACGCCGGAGCTCAGGAAAAGCCCTTCGATATAATTGCGCTTGTAAAACTCAATCGTGAGCTCACAGACCTCGCGCGGTGTGAACGTCGTGCGCACCACATCATTGGACGAGCGGTTGACACAGTACTTGCAGTCGTAGATGCAATGGTTCGTCAGCAGGATCTTGAGCAGGGAGATGCAGCGCCCGTCAGACGCAAAGCTGTGGCAGATGCCGCACGCCGCGGAATTGCCGAGAAAGCCCTGCCGCCCGCTGCGCTGCACGCCGCTCGACGTACAGGCCACGTCATACTTCGCCGCATCCGCCAGAATATGCAGCTTCTCCTGAAGTGTGAGCTCCTGAATGACCTCCATCTCTGCAGCCGCCTCCTCTTAGTCAAAAATACCTTATAATCCCTGTACCAGAACGTATGTTCTGGTTTAGTATAGAACAAACGTTCTGCTTTTGCAAGCATTTTTTCATTTTACGCCGACTTCAGATTAAAACGTAAAAAATACAGAGTATTTCGTTCCTTGACGAATGTCATAATGTGTGCAATAATGTCTCAAAATCGGATTGGGAGATTCGTCTACGCTATCCGCCCGCGCCAACACATCAGCTTACGAGGAGGACTCTGACATGGATAAAATGCCGCATATACAGCTTGATTTTTCCGTCGGCGCAACCGCCGCGGTTCTGCCCGGAGATCCGGCACGTGTCGAAGCGGTCGCCGCATTCCTCACGGATATCCGGGAGGAGGCGTTCAGCCGCGAATATAAAAGCATTACAGGCACCTATAAGGGAACGCGCATCCTCGCCATCTCAACCGGGATGGGCGGTGCTTCGACCGCGATCTGCGTTGAGGAGCTGGCGGATCTCGGCTTTACGGATCTGATCCGCATCGGAAGCTGCGGAGCGCTCCAGGGGCGCCTTGCGCCCGGGCAGCTTGTCCTCTGCGACCGGGCTGTCTGCGACGACGGGACGAGCCAGACGTATCTGGGGACGCTGCGCTATGCGGCGGACGCGCTGAACGAAGACATCACTCCGGCATCCCCGATCCGCTTCGCATACGGTGACCGCACGCTCCTGGATGCCTGTACCCACGCTGCACAGTCGCATGGATTTTCCTATGCAGTCGGACCTACCCGCTGCCATGACGCGCTCTATCTGCGTCGGAAGCCGCAGCTCGACGAGTTTTACTCCGCACAGGGGATCTATGCCTCCGACATGGAGACAGCTGCCTTGTTTGCAGTCGGTGCAGCGCGCGGCGTGCGGACGGCAAGTATCCTGAATGTCGTCGTAGGCTGGAAAAAGCATATGAGGGACGGGATTGCATCCTATAAAAACAGGGAAGACGCGGCCACACTTGGCGAGCGGAATGAAATCATTACCGCGCTCGACGCATTGTATCATATGAAAAAGCGGGAAAGTTCAGACGCGCACATTCACCTCTCTGCTCCACACGCCATATAATATGGAAGGCATTTGCGCGCCATCCCCTGCGCGCCGCATAGAACCTGCCATGGCCATCTACACCGTATCCCCCGGTGACAGCGTCGATTCGATTGCCGCCGCTTTCCAAAGTCCCGTTGATTCCATCATCTACGTCAACCGGCTCGTACCGCCCCATGCGCCCGCGGTCGGACAGACGCTGCCGGTTGAAAACGAACCGCGGGGCGTCACCCCACATTTACGAACTGGCTATTGTAAAGCTGCGCGTAAAATCCGCCCTTCTCAAGCAATTCCCGGTGCGTCCCCTGCTCGACGATTCTGCCGTCGCGCATGACAAGGATCACATCCGCATTGCGGATCGTCGACAGGCGGTGCGCGACGATAAAGCTCGTCCTGCCCTCCATCATCGTCTGGAATGCCTGCTGGATACGGATCTCTGTGCGCGTATCGATTGAGGACGTCGCCTCGTCGAGGATCAGCATCGGGGGCAGGCAGAGCATCACGCGCGTGATGCACAGCAGCTGCTTCTGTCCCTGCGACAGGCTGCCGCCATTCTCCCCGATCACCGTATTGTAGCCGTCCGGCAGACGCTTGATGAAGCTGTGCGCATGTGAGGCCTTCGCAGCCGCGACCATCTCCTCCTCGGCCGCATCCGGCCTGCCCATACAGATATTGTCGCGGATTGTGCCGCTGCGCAGCCATGTATCCTGCAGCACCATGCCGAATGTGCTGCGCAGGTCATGCCGTGTCACATCCCTGACATCGACTCCCTCGACACGGATCGTGCCGCTGTCTGCATCGTAGAAGCGCATCAGCAGATTGATCAGCGTCGTCTTGCCGCAGCCCGTCGGGCCGACGATCGCGATACGCTGCCCCGCTTTGACGGAGAGATTGAAGTCCTCGATCAGCTTCTTTTCAGGTGTATACGAAAAATAAATATGCGAAAGCTCCATATTGCCCGGGCGTTCCGGCAGCTTCTTTGCCGGGTCTGCGTCCGCCGTCTGCGGCTTCGCGTCGATCAGCTCGAACACGCGGCCCGCGCACGCAAGCGCATTCTGCAGCTCCGTCACAACGCCGGAAATCTCATTGAACGGCTTCGTATACTGGTTCGCATACGAGAGGAACGCCGAGAGCTGCCCGACTGACAGCGCACCGCGCACCACAGCAAGCGCCCCGGTCAGGCCTACTCCTGTATAGACAAGGCTGTTCACAAAACGCGTCGACGGATTCGTGATCGATGAGAAAAAGATTGCACGCAGGGAATATTTCTCCAGCCTGCCATTGATCTCATCGAACCTCTCCTGGATCTGCTCTTCCTGCCCGTACGCCTGCACCACCTTCAGATTGCCGACCATCTCATCGATCAGCGCCGTCTGCTCGCCGCGCGTCTGCGACTGCAGCCGGAACATCGAGTACGTCTTCTGCGCAATGAATTTCGCCACGAACAGCGATACCGGGGTCAACAAAATGACAACCAGCGTGATTTTTAAGTTGACCGACAGCATGAAGCCGAGCGTGCCAAGGATCGTCACGACACCCGTGAAGAACTGGGTGAACCCCATCAGCAGGCCGTCTGAGAGCTGGTCGACGTCGGCGATCACGCGGCTGACGAGCTCCCCAGACGAGTGCCTGTCGAGATAGTCAAGCGGCAGGACACCGATCCTGCGAAACGCCTGTTCACGGACCTCCCGCGATACATTGTAGACAATGCGGTTGTTGCAGATATTCATGATCCACTGAGCCGCAGCCGTCAGCAGGATCGCCGCGATCATTACGCGGATGATTCGGGAGATTTCCGCAAAATTTACCGCTTTCCAGAGGATCTTGTCGATCACCTGCCCGGTCAGCACCGGCACGTACAGCGTCAGCGCCACCGAAACGACGGCCATCGCAAGGGAAATCAGCACAAGTGCGCCGTGCGGCCGGATACAGGAAAGCACCTTTTTTATAATCTCCTTCTGTCCGTCCTTTTTCATGCCTGCTCCTCCTTCGGAAACTGTGAATAGTAGATTTCCTGATACACGCTGCAGCCACCCAGCAGCTCGTCGTGCGTCCCGATCCCTGCGATCCCGCCGTCGTCGAGCACGATAATCTTGTCCGCGTATTGAATAGAAGAAGCACGCTGCGAGACGATGAATACGGTCATGCCGCCGGGCAGGCTGCGGATCGCCTGGCGCAGCCTGGCGTCTGTCGCGAAATCGAGCGCCGAGGCGCTGTCATCGAGGATCAGGATCTCCGGATGGCGCACCAACGCGCGCGCAATCGTCAGGCGCTGCTTCTGGCCGCCGGAGAAATTACGACCCTCCTGCTCCACAAACGCGTCGAGGCTACCCTTTCCGCCAAACACGACCTCCGTCGCCTGGGCAGCCTCAATTGCGTCACACAGCTCTTGATCCGACGCGCTCCTGTTGCCCCAGAGCAGATTCTCGCGGATCGTCCCCCTGAACAAAACGGCCTTCTGCATGACAATGCCGACCCTCGCGCGAAGCTCCTCCGGCGGATAGTCCCGGACATCGGTGCCGTCCACAAGCACACAGCCCTCGCGCACATCATAAAATCGCGGGATCAGGCTGACAAGGGACGTCTTGCCGGATCCCGTGCCGCCGATGATACCGACCGTCTCGCCCTTCTTCACGCAAAAATCAATATCCGAGAGGGAATCCGCCCCCGCGCCTCGATACGCAAACTGTACGTGGTCGAACTCGACGGCAGAGGTATCCGCACGGCCGGGGTCTGTGTCCGCGCCGGCACTCTGTGCTTCATCCCCCCGGCACATATCTGTTCCCGCGTTACGCCCGCGCTTCCCTCCCGGCCGGCCTGTATCATCGTCCGTAGCATCCCGCTTTGCGCCCATTCCTGCCTGGGTCACCGCCGCCCGGCCTGCGCCGCGCTCCATCCCGGCCGGAACCTCCATCACCGACTCGATCCGGTTGCCGCACGCGATCGCTTTCGTGACCGTGATAATCAGGTTCGCGAGCTTCACAAGCTCAACCAATATCTGCGACATATAGTTGACAAGGGCGACAACGCTGCCCTGATACAGGATCCCGCCATCCACCTGCTTCGCGCCGACCCACAGCAGCACCACGAGGCCGCCGTTGACGGCCACACAGGTCAGCGGGTTCATCAGCGCCGAAATCCTGCCTGAGAACACCTGTGTTTTCACGAGCGCCGCATTTTCCTCCTCAAAGCGCTGCTGCTCCTGCTCCTCCCTGCAGAACGCGCGGATCACGCGGACGCCCTGCAGATTCTCGCGCGTCAGGCCCGTCACCCGGTCAAGCCTGTCCTGCACACGCCTGTAGACCGGGATGCTTACCAGCATGATCCCAAACACAATCACGCACAGCACCGGGATCACGACCACAAACACGAGCGCAGCCTTCACATCGATCGTGAACGCCATGATCATTGCCCCAAATACAATGAACGGAGAACGCAGGAACAGACGCAGGAACAGGTTGACGCCCGACTGCACCTGATTGATATCGCTCGTCATGCGCGTAATCAGCGTCGATGTGCCGATCCCGTCCTGTTCCGTGAATGACAGGCTCTGGATGTGCGCAAACAGCTCATGGCGCAGCCTCGACGCAAAGCCGACGGCCGCCTTCGCCGAAAAATACTGGGCCGTGATCGAGCACACCAACCCGATCAGCCCGAGCGCCGCCATCAGCAGGCACCTTCGGGCGATATAGCCCGTGTCCTGGTTGCTAATCCCGACATCAATGATGTCCGCCATCACAAGCGGGACGAGCAGTTCAAAGGAAGCCTCGAGCAGCTTGAACAGCGGCGCGCAGACCGACTCCTTTTTGTAGTCCTTGATATATTTTAACAGTTTCCACATACTCCCTTACTCCATTTCCATTTTCATCCTGCAGGATGCATTTATCTTACCCCGTGCCACCGAAATAGTCAACGGGGCAGATGATAAAGCATCCATTTTCACCTGTCACTTTAAACGAGAATATGTTATGATAATACAGAGGTGATAAGAATGACACAGCGATCTGTCAAAACCGGCTATCTGCACGAAGACTTCCGCGTATTTTACCTGGAGAGCCGGAATATACAGGAATTTGAAAGCCATTACCATGATTTCCATAAGATTCTGATCTTTCTCAGCGGCAGTGTCAGCTATTATATTGAAGGGGAAACGTACCAGCTCCAGCCGTATGATATCGTGCTCGTCCCGGCCGGAGAGGTGCACCGCCCGGTGATTCACGATGATTCGCCATACCGCAGGCTGATCCTCTATATCTCGGCAGATTTTCTCATGTGCTATCTTGAGCAGGGCGTTGATCTCGGACGCTGCTTTTCACTGTGCGGCGCGCGCGGCTCTCATGTGCTGCGCATCCATCGTTTCCGTGAATGCCGCCTGTATCCGCTGCTGTCGGAAATGATCGCTGCATCCCCGTCAGGCGCCGCAGTCTCCGATATGCATCCGCCCAACATCCCCACTCCCGCGCACCAACTCTACCAGCGTGCCGTACTTTTACAATTTCTTCTGCTCCTGGCGCAGTTCAGCAAAAGTTCAGAAGCGGCATACCCGGCGGCCTCCGGGTCGAACCCGCAGATCCTAGAGGCCCTCTCCTACATCAATCAGCACCTCACCGACGAGCTGTCCATTGACCGTATCGCGGCGGCCTGCTACCTGAACCGGTCGTATCTGATGCACCTGTTCCGCAAAGAGACCGGATATACCGTCGGCGCTTATATTGCAGAAAAGCGGCTTTTTGCCGCGCGCACGCTGATCCAGGCAGGCGTACCCGTCACGGATGCCTGCCTGCAAAGCGGGTTCCCCAGCTACTCCTCGTTCTACCGCGCCTACCGCAAAAAATTCAAGGAGCCGCCAACCTCCCGGTCAGCGACCCCTCACACGCTATAATTCCAAGAAACTATACAGGACAGCGGCATTCCAGCGGACCGGGGAACTGTTCCGCACCTTCACAGCTGCGATGCAGGACCCTGCCCATATTTCAAACGGTTATCTGTAGAACACAGAATTCCACTTCAGCTCATTCTTGAAGCTGCGGATCGTCGTATCCTTGTCAATGTAGACTGCCTCGATGCCCATCGCCGCGGCCCAGTCGCCCATCTGCTCCGCGGACAGATCATACGAGAATGCCGTATGATGCGCGCCGCCTGCGAGAATCCAGGCCTCAGCGCCCGTCGCGAGATCCGGCTGCGGCGTCCAGAACGCGGTCGCCACCGGCAGCTTCGGCATCGGCTTCTCAGCTTTCTTGCAGTCAACTTCATTGATGATCAGGCGGAAACGGTTGCCGAGATCGACCAGGGACGTCGCGACCGCCGGACCTTCCTTTGCCGTGAAGACAAGCCGTGCCGGATCCTCCCTGTCACCCATCGAGAGCGGGTTCACCTTGATGCTGACCGGGCCGTCCGAGATTGTCGGGCAGACCTCAAGCATATGCGCCTCCAGGATGCCTTCCTTCCCTGGGACCAGGTTGTATGTGTAGTCCTCCATGAACGAAGTACCCTTCGCATCCGGGACATTCTGCGTCATGATCTTCATCAGGCGCACCATCGCCGCAGTCTTCCAGTCGCCCTCCGCGCCGAAGCCGTAGCCCTTCTCCATCAGGCGCTGGATCGCAAGACCCGGAAGCTGCTGCAGGCAGCCAAGGTCGCCAAAATGCGTGACAATCGCCTGATAATC
Source organism: uncultured Lachnospiraceae bacterium (assembly GCA_964424785.1). Classification (GTDB taxonomy): domain Bacteria; phylum Bacillota; class Clostridia; order Lachnospirales; family Lachnospiraceae; genus Choladousia. The sequence goes on from CAYRKA010000019.1 coordinate 14,286, forward strand.
CTTCTCCTCGAGGAACCGCTCGAAGCCGATCTCGATCTGTGCCTGTACCGCAACATGCCTGCGGAACTCCGCCTCATCCCTGCCCTCAGGCAGGACCTCATATTTGTCGTAATACTCCTCAACGAGCGCGTCCGTGTCCGCCTTTGAAACAGCCTTGACCGCCTCGGCGATCTCATTGACCGGGTATGCGTCGATCTCCCAGCCGAATTTGATCTGCGCCTCGACCTTGTCGCCCTCTGTCACGGCGACATTGCGCATATTGTCGGCGATACGCATCACACGGATATGGCTGCTCTCCATGATGCCGACGGCCGTCCTCATCCAGGAAGCGATGCGTTCCTGGACCGCGCGGTCATTCCAATGCCCCACGATAACCTTGCGCTCGATCCCCATCCTCGTCACGATATGGCCGTACTCACGGTCGCCGTGCGCCGACTGGTTCTCATTCATGAAGTCCATGTCAATCGTATCGTACGGAATCTCCTCGTTGAACTGCGTGTGCAGGTGCAGAAGCGGCTTACGGAACTCCTGCAGCCCGAGGATCCAGGACTTCGCCGGGGAGAAGGTGTGCATCCATGTGATCACGCCCGCGCACTCCTCATCCGCATTCGCCTCATTGAACGTGCGGCGGATCACCTCATTCGTGATCAGCGTAGGCTTCCACACGACCTCATACGGCAGGACGCCCGATGCGTTCAGCTTCTCGACAATGATTTTGGAGTGCTCCGCGACCTTGCGCAGACATTCGTCCCCGTACAGATCCTGGGAGCCTGTCGCGAACCAGAACTTGTAATTTTTAGCTGCTTTCATGTTTGTAACCTCCTATGATTATATTTTTATCCACGGCCGGACATTTCTCAGCATATGATATGCAGGAAAAGCCCGCGTGAATGTTCCTCTAAATCAATCAACCGATCCTATGGCCGGTCAGGCCATCTGCGGCTGCCCGCCACCCGGGTACATCAAGAGATCGCTCCTACAGGATCAGTTCCAGAAACAATACAACCGCGCATGACGCAACCGACACCTGAACCAGGCTTTTGCCGCGGTATGCGAAAAAAGTGCCGACTGCGAGCGCAGCCGCGCCGGACCAAATGGATTCGGTGGCTGTCAGGATCGCCGGAAAGATCATGACCGAAAGCGCCACATACGGTACATAGTATAAAAATGATTTTATGTAGGTATTTTTGATCTCTTTTCTGATTAATGTCAATGGCAGCATACGGATCAGATACGTCACTCCCGCCATGACAAGAATATAGAAATAAACGTTCCTGTTCATTGCAATCTCCTCCTGCTGCGCAAAACCTGGCTACGCTGAGTATTTTTGATAGGTGCTATCAGGAAAATAGACAGGTCATATGTGCCAGTTATTGTGTTTTCGATGTACTAGCCACCGGCAACGATCCGCTGCCCGCTACACGTCCTGCACCGGAAACAGCGCTGCCGCCGCTCCTGCAATCACAACCGTCAGGATAATGATCCTGAATCCGGACGAAATTCCGACAAGCACCGGGATCAGCGAAAACAGCTGGCTGGCTGCCATCGATGCAAGAACCACACCCGCAAGCACACGGCTCGTCCTTGCCGGCGGAACCACAACCGCGAGGAACATCCCGTATAGTGCGACACTGAGCGCACTCAAAAGGCGCGCCGGGAGCAGGTCGCCGGAGACAGCCCCCAGCAGTGTCCCAAGCGTCCAGCCCGGTACGGCAACACAGATCAGCCCATAGCTGTAAAAAGGGCTCAGCCTCCCCTCACAGCAGGCCGAAACAGCGAAAATCTCGTCCGTCACACCGTATGCGATCAGAAACCGATGAAAAAACGGCACTTCCGGATGCAGCTTCTGCGACAAGGAGCACGACATCAGGCAGTAGCGCAGGTTGATAATCAGCTGGGTGACTGCCATCTCCATGTAAGGCGCGCCGCCTGCGATGATGCCGAGCGCCGCGAACTGCCCCGCGCTCGTCAGGTTCGTGAACGACATGACGACCGCTGCCAGGGCCGAAATCCCGGCGTTCTTCGCCATAATACCAAACGAGAAAGAGACGGCGAGATATCCGAGCCCGATTGGTACGCCGTCCTTTATTCCATATCTGAATTGCTGTAGATTGCGTTGCATTCCGAGAACCCCACTTGAACTGCACAAACCGCAGGCTATGCGCTTCCAAACGCCATGTATGCGGTCGCTACCTGTAATTCTCCACCAGGAACATCGGTTTAATCGCCACCACCTCGTCGTACTCCTCCTGTTCCACCTGTACGTCCGCATTGAGCGCCTTCAGGTCAGCCTTGACGACCTCGAGCGCCTCCGCCGCTGTCCCGGCCCGTGCGGAACGGATCGCGCGGATCATCCGTTCCAGTGTCACAGGATGGGCGTACCGCGCGGGGAGCGGGAAGCCCGGGAACCCTTTGATGTAGCGTTCCATCACCACGCACGCATCGTCCCACTGCTTCGCGATATAGGCGCGGTTGTTGCGCTTCGTCGGCAGCACGTTGGCTCCGGAGAACAGGAATACGGCAGCGAGGCCGAAGAGCGTGAAGTAAATGCCGAAACCCGCTTTCGTAATGATCGCCCAGATCCCATAAGCTGCCGCCGCCGCTCCGAGCAGCACAATTGCCAGGGCCACCCAGCGGTAGGCAGGGTTGGAGCGCTCGTTGACACGCTTCGCCTTCGCGCTGCGGCTCAGCTCATTGTACAGTGCCGGGCGCTTTTCGAGGAAGGTCTTTGCCTGCTCAAGCGACCTGGCTTCGCGCTCCGCCTCCGGCGTGATCACAGGCCTGGGGCGCGCAGCCTCCTCGGCTGCGCGCTTCGCAAGCTTCTGCTCAGCCTGCACGCTCAGGATCCGGATCGACGGGTGCTTCCGGCCGATGTACGCGACCATCTCATCGACCTGCTCTTCACGTTTGAACAGGCACTGCTTCTCCTGCCCGCCGTCATAGACGACCACGAGGTACGGCATCGTGGCAAACATCCCCTTGCCGCTGAAGCCGCCCTTGCTCATCGCCACACGCTTGAAAACACGGGTGATGGCGCCATACGGTATATAATACATACGGTCAATGTAAAAGCTGTTCAGGTACAACGCTTTCTTCCCCGCGCCGCACGGCCCGAACCGTCTGCATGCCCTCTTGTCTGCACGCAACTCTTCTCTCTCCAGCGTCTGCTGGCTAAGTGCCTTTGAAATCATAGTTTTCTCCTCTTACCCCGGCTGTCAGCCTGCCGTACAGGGCGCGTTCCGCGTCAGCTGCAGATACACCTCATCCCCTGTATATGGCAGCCGCCGCAGGGAACAGTCCCCGCGGCGGCCGGATCTGATTATATGGGAAACAAATTTATCCGTTTCTGAATGGCTGGCTGCTGACTGCCGGGAAAGGCATCCCCTCCGCAACCGCGCGGCCAGCTATGCGCTGCGCTTCTTTGTCGCAAACATGAATGCGGCCAGGAACGCGATCGCCGCAAGAATACCGATCGGATACGCGATCGAAGTAGCCAGACCCAGGCACTCCGGCGCCGCTACGAAATATGTAATCGAAACCGCGCTCATAAACGTGGCCGGCACAACCGTGATCCAGTAATTCTTTTTCTCGACGAACAGATACATACTCGCAGTCCACAGGACGATCATGGCCAGCGTCTGGTTCGTCCAGCTGAAGTAACGCCATACAATCGTGTAGTCAAGCTGGCTGACAATCGCGCCAACCGCCAGAAGCGGCACGCAGAGGATCAGGCGGTTCTTCCACTGATCCTGGTCAATGCCGAACCAGTCCGCCAGGGTCAGCCGGGCGGAACGGAAAGCCGTGTCGCCGGATGTGATCGGACATACGATAACGCCGATCATCGCCAGCGCGATACCGATGCCGCCCATCGTCTTTGCACACACGTCATAGATGGCCGCGGACTGTCCTGCGCCGAGCGCTTCCTGGAGGCCGGTGCTCAGCCCGCCGGTGACCTCATAGATCGAGCAGCCTGCCGCCGCCCAGATCAGGGCGATCACGCCCTCAGCCGTCATCGCGCCGTAGAATACAAAATGTCCCTGGCGCTCACTCTTCATGCAGCGCGCCATCAGCGGGCTCTGCGTCGAATGGAAACCGGAAATAGCCCCGCAGGCTACCGTGATGAACATGAAGCTCCAGACCGGAGTCCCGCTCGGATGCATACTGCCAAAATGGCTCCAGATCTCCGGGATCTGGTACTCGGCATGTGTGAAGATACCGATCGCAACGCCGATCGCCATGATGATCAGGCAGATGCCGAACAACGGATAAACCTTACCGATAATCTTATCAATCGAAACAAATGTCGCTATAAAATAGTATGCAAGGATAATAAATGTCCAGAGCCTGACATTCGTCAGCACGCCAGCGCCGCCACTGTTGCCGATCAGCGTCGTGATCAGCCCGGCCGGGCCTACCGCGAATACCGTGCCTACCATCACGAGCAGCACTACGCTGAAGACACGCATGACATTCTTCATAACGCCGCCCATGTAAATACCGGTCACCTCAGCGATCGACACGCCATTGTTGCGCTCACTCAGCATACCTGAAAAATAATCGTGCACACCGCCCGCAAAGATCGTACCAAATGTAATCCACAAAAATACGATCGGCCCCCACAGCGCGCCCTGCATCGCGCCGAAAATCGGCCCGAGACCCGCGATGTTCAGGAGCTGTACAAGGAACAGCTTCCACTGCGGCATCACGACATAATCGATACCGTCGTTGATGCGCACCGCAGGCGTCTCCCGGTCGTCCGGGGCAAACGTATTGTCGACGATCTTACCATAGACAAAGTAACCGCCGATCAGTAGTGCGAGACATAAGAAAAAACTTACCATAATGTTCCCTCCTTTTTCTCCAGGATAAAATCCCATATATAAAAGGCATATCATGGCAGAAACCAGATGTCAACCGTCAAAAAAACTGAAATATTTGTCAGAATTTTGTGCATATTTTTTATTGAGTGGGAAGAAACCCGTGTATATATGCGGCTGCCCCTGCTACCGCTCCTCCCGGAAATACGGCAGCCCCAGCCCTGCCGGGGGCTGGTTTTCCTTCTTTTTGCGGAAGCTCGTGATCACAAGCACGATGATCGTCACCAGGTACGGCAGCGCCTTGAATACCTCCTGCATACTGCGCCCGAGCCCCGGGATATACAGATACAGGATGTACAGCGCCCCGAACAGGATCGCTCCCCAGATCGCGTTGAGCGGCTTCCACATCGCGAAGATCACGAGGGCGACGGCCAGCCAGCCCCTGTCGCCGAAGCCATTGTCTGTCCAGGTGCCGCCGGAGTACTCCATGACAAAGTACAGCCCGCCCAGGCCTGCGATGCCTGCGCCGATACAGGTCGCCAGATACTTGTATTTCGTGACATTGATGCCTGCAGCGTCCGCAGTCCCCGGATTCTCGCCGACAGCCCGCAGGTTCAGCCCGCAGCGTGTCCGGAACAGGAAGAAGGACATCAGGACGGCAATGACAATCGCCGTATAGGTCAGGAAACCATACGAAAACAGCACGTCCCCGGCCACCGGGAGCCGCGAGAGGAACGGGATCCGCGCCGCGTAGGCGCTCGCGGTCGTGCTGACCGAAATCTGCCCCACGCCTCCTGCCAGCTTCGAAATCGAGCCGCCAAAGAAATTGCCGAACCCCGTGCCGAAAATCGTCAGCGCAAGGCCGGTCACATTCTGGTTCGCGCGCAGCGAAATCGTCAGGATGCTGTAGATCAGGCCGCCGAGCACCGCACACGCGAACGCGCACAGCAGCGAAATCAGCATTCCGATGACAGGATTCGGCGTCTGTGCGGCCTTCTCATAGAAAAAAGCACCCATCAGCCCGGCGATGCCGCCCATATACATAACACCCGGAATCCCGAGGTTCAGGTTGCCGGACTTCTCGGTCAGGATCTCTCCGAGCGCCCCGAACAGGATCCCCATGCCCTGGACTATGGCTTTCTGGATAAAAATGATAATAACGCTCATTTCGCTTCCTCCTGTCTGTGGTTGCGCTCCACCTTATAATTGACGAAGAACTGCGCCCCGAGGATGAAGAACAGGATGATGCCGAGCAGCACATCCGACGCGTTCTCATTCAGCCCGTATTGCGAAGCGATCTGGATCGCGCCCTTCTCCATAAAGGTGATGCCGAACGCAATCAGCACCATCGCAAACGTGTTGAAACGTGCAAGCCAGGCAACAATAATCGCCGTGAAGCCACGTCCGTTCGCTGTCGAGGTCGAGATCGTATGGCTTGACCCGCTGACAATGATAAAGCCTGCGATGCCGCAGATCGCGCCCGAGAGCGCCATCGTGCGGAGCATGACCTTCCTGACGCTGATCCCTGCGTAGCGCGCGGTCCGCTCGCTCTCACCGACAACAGCCAACTCATAGCCGCGCTTGCTGTAGCGCAGGTAAATAAACATAAACACGGTCAGCAGCGCGACGATCACGATATTCCAGAAATAGTCATTGCCGAAGACCTCCGGGAGCCATCCGTCGTGTGTCTGCTGGTTGATGATGCCAACCGTGTTGGAGCCCTTCGGATTCTCCCAGAATACGATACAGAAGGTCACGATCTGCATCGCGACATAGTTCAGCATCAGCGTGAACAATGTCTCGTTCGTCTTCCACTTCGCCTTGAACCAGGTGGGGATCAACCCCCACACCATTCCGCCCGCCGCGCTCGCCGCGAACATCAGGAGGATCAGCAGTACATTCGGGATGTGGCCTCCCGCGTTGATCATCAGCGCCGCCGAGGCGAGGCCGCCGATCAGGATCTGCCCCTCCGCGCCGATATTCCAGAATCGCATCTTAAAGGCCGGTGCGAGGCCGACCGCGACGCACAGCAGGACCAGCAGGTCACGGACCGTGATCCAGATACGCCGTTTGCTCCCGAGCGCTCCGTCAAAGATCGCCTTGTAGACGTCGATCGGATTCATATGCACCAGCAGGTAAATGACCCCTGCGCATGCGATCAGGGACAGCAGAAGCGCCACAAGATGGATCAGCGCAGCCTTGCCGGCTCCGATCGACTCGCGTTTCGACATCCTCAGAAAAGGTTCCTTATGCATGTCCGGCCACCTCCCTCTCATGCTTCGTCATCAGCACTCCCAGCTCCTCCTTCCTGGCCGTCCTCCCGTCGACGATACCTGTGATCTGTCCGCCGCACAGTACCGCGATCCTGTCGCAGAGCTCCAGCAGCACGTCGAGGTCTTCGATCACACAGATCACTGCGGTCCCCTTCTGCTTCTGTTCATTCAGCAAATGATAAATGGTATACGAAGAATTGATGTCAATACCGCGCGTCGGATAGGCGACCATCAGCACCTTCGGCTTCTGCGCGATCTCGCGCCCGACCAGCACCTTCTGTACATTACCGCCCGACATACGGCTGACCGGCGCGGAGATGCTGGGCGTCACGATCTCAAGCTGGTTCTTGATCTTCGTTGCCAGCCTGCCTGGCGTCTTGCGGTCAAGGAATTCCGATTTGCCCCTCCGGTAGCTGCGCAGCATCATATTGTCCGTCATGTCCATCGAACCGACCAGGCCCATGCCGAGCCGGTCCTCCGGGACAAACGCGAGCCGCACGCCAAGCGCACGGACCGCAGCGACGTCAAGATTTGAGATCTGCTTTTCCCCGCCCTCATCCGGGTAAAACGTCACCTCGCCATCCGTCACCGGCTCCAGGCCGGCAATCGCCTCCAGCAGCTCCTTCTGCCCGCTGCCCGCAATCCCCGCGATCCCGAGGATCTCCCCGCCGTAGACCGTCAGCGACGCATGGTCAAGCGACCTCACCCCGTCCTTTGTCGTACAGGTGACGCCGCGCAGCTCAAGGCGCTTCGTGCGGCCCTTTGGCTCCGGGCGTTCGATATTCAGCTCCACCTTCGTCCCGACCATCATTTCTGTCAGGGACTCCACCGTCGCGTCCTCCGTATTGACCGTATCGATGTAATGCCCCCTGCGCAGGATCGACACGCGGTCGGATACTGCCAGTACCTCGTGTAGCTTATGCGTGATCAGGATAATCGAACAGCCATCCTTTTTCATGTTGCGCAGTACCTCAAACAGCCGGTCCGTCTCCTGCGGAGTGAGCACAGCCGTAGGCTCGTCAAGGATCAGGATCCGCGCACCCCGGTAGAGCATCTTGACAATCTCGACCGTCTGCTTCTGCGACACGGACATCTGATAGATCTTCTGTTCCGGGTTGATATCAAAGCCATATTTCTTCGCAAGCGCGTCAATCTCAGCCGTGACCTGCTTCATGTCGAGCACCTGTTTGCCCGGCAGGCCCAGCACGATATTCTCCGCCGCAGTCAGGATATCCACAAGCTTGAAATGCTGGTGGACCATCCCGATGCCAAGGTCAAATGAGTCCTTCGGCGAACGGATCTGCACCTCGCGCCCGTCTACGGTGATCCGCCCTTCCTCCGGGTAATAAATACCGGAGATCATATTGACAAGCGTCGTCTTGCCGCTCCCGTTCTCACCGAGCACGCAGAGGATCTCGCCCTTTTTCACCGACAGGCTCACCTTGTCATTGGCAATCACACTTCCGAAACGCTTCGTAATATTCTGCAGTTCTATTGCGTATGTCTGCTCCATGAATTGCTCCTTCGTAGTTTCCATCCACGTCCGGTATGCCCCTGTACCCGTATCTGACCGGGTACACCGCATATCCGTTTTGTGGAAAAAAGCAGGACGCCCGTCCGGCTCCCCCGCCTGCGCGTATGGCACAGACGCGGGGATTTCGCCGAACCGCGACGTCCCTGCCGTCATATTTATGTCATCTGGATTGGCACGTCCCACATATGTCGTGCAGCCGCCCGGCACAGGACACCGGCCGAACTGCTGTGATCGCTCACTCTACAATCGATGTAATCCCATCGATCACGATATCAAATGCCGGAGCTGAGCCGTACTCAGACTCATGGAAGTAACCATCGGAAATGTATTCAATGCCATTCTTCTCATACGTATCGAGCGTCTCGCCGTCAACCGTCCAGGTCGAAGTATCAAATACCTTGAGAGAACCGTCGATGATAGCGGCCTCTACCTCTTCAACCTTCTCCTCCGTGCCCTCTGCGATCGCTGCCTCATTGAGCTCGGTGATCCTGTTCGCGCCCTCAGAGAAGCCCTCGCACCAGTCAACGGCAATCTCAGTACCGTCGATAATGGACTGAACTGCGTAGGTGTAATACGGACCCCAGTTGATCGAAGCGGATGTCAGCGCCTGGGTCGGAGCTGTCTCGATCATGGATACATTGTAGCCGACTACCGGGACACCCGCTGCCTCGCAGGCTGTCGGGGCGCCTGTCGTATCGGCATGCTGGCTGATCAGCACGCAGCCATCCGCGACCAGGGCCTCGGCGCACTCCTTCTCAAGGTCGAAGCTCGCCCAGCTGTTCGTATATTTCACTTCCATCACAGCGGCAGGGCATACGCTCCTGACACCGAGGAAGAATGAGGTGTAACCAGAAATCACCTCTGCATACGGATAAGCGCCTACGTAGCCAACCTTAACCTGCTCCTCCGTGATCGTCCCGTCCTCAATCATCTCATTGAGCTTCATGCCTGCCACAACGCCGGACACATAGCGTGACTCGTATACCGATGTGAAATAATTGTGCATATTCGCCAGCCCGCTCGACGCTGCCTGATAGCCGGTCGCATGGCAGAACTGCACGTCAGGATACTCAGTAGCCGCCTCGAGCATATAGCTCTCATGGCCAAAGCTGTTCGCAAAAATGATCTGGCAGCCCTGATCCGCAAGGTCAAACGCAGCGTCCGCGCATGCCTCGTCCTCACCAATCAGCGTCTTCTCAATGACCTGCGACTCGTCCAGCCCGAGTGCCTCGATCATATCATCGATGCCCTTCATATGTGCTTCCGTGTAGCCCTCGTTCTCATCGCCGACATAGATCGCGCCAACCTTGATATCCTCTTTGGCAACACCCTCGGCGGATGCCGGGACAGCCGCCAGTGCAGCTGCCATGGCGGCAGTCATGGCCACAGCAAGTAACTTCCTGATCTTCATCTTTTTTCCTCCTCATTTGACAGTTCTTTATCAAAACTACCCGTAACTGTTCATCACCTTCCCAGTTACAACTACTCAATTAATGTATAATATTTTTGGATGAGTGTCAATTCATTCCGCCACAGTTTTTTATTTTCGTGAAAAATGTAATAGAAAAATAAAATTTCCCTGAAATGAATCTTTCTCTCTTGACATCCGCGGATGCGTGTTGTAGTATCGAATTATTCGATATGTAGTTTTGAAAACTATGTTCTGCGAATATTATTTTGCAGGATGGGCAGTATATTTACAAGGAGGAGATAATGTTATGACGATTACAATCCGCGAACCCGGCAGCGCCATCACACACCTGGTCGGCATGGTGCTCGCGATCTTCGCTTCTGTCCCGCTGCTTCTGAAGGCGGCCTTTGGCGCGGGCCGCACCGGCCTGATCGCGATGGCCGTCTTCATGACGAGCATGATTCTGCTCTACGGGGCGAGCACACTGTACCATTCCGTCAATTTAAGCGGCAGGCGGCTTAAGGTCTTCCGCAAGATCGACCATATGATGATCTTCGTGCTGATCGCCGGGTCATACACACCGGTCTGCCTGCTCGTACTTGAGCCACGTTCCGGCCATGCGCTTCTCGTCGCCGTCTGGGGGATCGCCGCGATCGGTATGCTGGTCAAGGCGCTCTGGATCACCTGCCCGAAATGGTTTTCTTCTATTATATATATCGCGATGGGATGGGCCTGCGTATCTGTGTTCGGGCAGCTATGGTCTTCGCTGTCCAGGCCTGCATTCGGATGGCTGCTCGCGGGCGGGCTAATCTACACGGCAGGCGGCGTGATCTACGCGCTGAAGCTGCCCGTGTTCAACAGGCTGCACCCGAATTTCGGCTCGCATGAGATTTTTCACCTGTTTGTGATCGGCGGCAGCATCTGCCATTTCATCTGTATGTATTGTTACGTGCTGTAAAATACCTGCTACGCGCTATACTTTACAATGAGAAGCTCTACCGCGAGACGGTCGCCGAGGCGTCCCGTCTTCACGGAAGCCTCCGCATCCACGCAGTCGGCGACAGCCTGCTGCAGCTGTCCCTTCTCATAATGGCTGGCCTGGCCAAGCAGCTTCGTGGCGATGAATGGCGCCAGCCCCGCCTTTGACGCGACCGTCCTGTTGTCAAAGCCCTGGTCCCGGAGATCCCGGAGCTGGAGCATCTGGTTGAACTGGCGGGCGATCAGGAACAGGATGCGCATCGGCGGCTCCTTGAGCGCCAGCAGGTCGTAGTACAGGTCAAGTGCCTGACGCTGCCTGCGCTCTGCGACGGCACGCACCATATCAAAAATCTTATTCTCCGTCGTGGCAGTACAGACCGCCTCGACGTCGCTTTTTTCAATCGCGTCCCTGCCATAGACGTAGGAAACCAGCTTTTCAAGCTCATGCGCTATATTCTCCATATCGTCCCCGGCCTTCTCAAGAAACAGCTCCATCGCGTCCTTTGTGATGTTCAGCTTCTCCTTGCGCAGCATCCCAAGCACCCATGAAGTGAGTGTCTTCGCGTCCTGGCGACCAAGCTCGACGATTCGCCCCTGATTTTTCACTGCCTTGAACAGCTTGCCGCGCTTGTCAATCTCAGCCTCCACGAAGACCAGGATCGTCTCCGGCGGCATCCCCGGCAGGTACTCTGCCAGCTCCGGCGTGGCATTCTTAAAAAAACCACTGTTCTCAAGCATGACCAGCCGGTGGTCGGCGAAGAAGGGCATCGTCTCCGCCTGGTCGATGACCTGGCGCACATCGATCCCCTTGCCCTCCCAGTAGCTGAAATTCATCGTATCGCCGTCCGTCAGGATTGCCTGCTTCAGCCTGTTCTTGTATTGATTTTTCAGGTATGCTTCCTCACCGTACAGCAGATAGACGCTGCGGAAGCTGCCTGTTCGGATATC
>CAYRKA010000020.1:0-25668 GCA_964424785.1 uncultured Lachnospiraceae bacterium
TTTTTTTATGCACACAGGGCGGCAAGGTATTTCAGCGGCAGAGCCGCTGCCGCCCCGCTGGTCAATTCGTATGAAAATTGCCGCGAAATGCGGGGATTTCTGTCAAATTTTCCCACTTGAACCTATAGCTGCTATAGGATATACAATTTTATCATAACGATTCAGCTGCGCCGTTGCACTCTGCGGTGCGGCTCGTGGTGGAGATATATAGTGTTAGCCCATCCGGATGGATGTCAACCGTACCGGGTGAGAGAGGAGGCAATATGGCTTCAAAGATACTGATTCAAAATGCAAAAGCGATTGTGACGTGTGACAGCCGGGACCAGGTGTTCCGCGGCTGTGATCTCCTGATTGAGGGGCCGGCGGTCTCGGCGATCGGGAAGAATCTGCCGTCAGAGGGAGCTGAGATAGTGGATGCTGCCGGGAAGTTTGTTTATCCGGGTCTGATCAATACGCATCACCACTTTTTCCAGACTTTTGTGCGCAATCTGATCACGATCGATTACCCGAGCCTGACGGTTATGGACTGGATCGACAGGATTTACCGTATTTTCCGCATCATTGACAATGATGTGATCTATTATTCGACGCTGACCTCGTTTGCGGACCTGATCAAGCATGGCTGCACGTGCGCGTTTGACCATCAGTATTGCTACACGACGAAGACCGGCAAGGAGCCGGTAGACCGCCAGATGGCGGCTGCGAAGCTGCTCGGGATCCGCTACCATGCGGGCCGGGGAGGAAATACGCTGCCGCGGGAGGACGGCAGCTCGATCCCGGAGGAGATGTGTGAGACGACGCAGGAGTTCCTGAAGGATTGTGAGCGCCTGGTGGCCGCGTACCATGATCCGGAGCCGTTCTCGATGAGCCAGATCGTGATGGCTCCGTGCCAGCCGGTCAACTGCTACGCAGATACGTTTCTTGATACAGTGCCGCTTGCGAGGCAGCTTGGGGTGCGGATGCATACGCATCTGGGCGAAGGCGAGACAGACGGCATCGTGGCGCGCTATGGCAAGCGGACGCTGGAATGGTGCCGTGAGATCGGTTTTATCGGCGAGGATGTGTGGTTCGCGCATTGCTGGGAACTGCAGCCGGAAGAGTACAAGGTGCTCGCGGAATACGGCAGCGGTGTGTCACACTGCCCGGGGCCGGCGATCCTGGGCGGCTTCCCGATTCTGAATATGAAGGATATGCAGGAGGCGGGAGTCTGCATCAGCCTTGGCTGCGACGGCTCCGCGACGAATGACAGCTCGAACCTGCTGGATACAATGCGCATTGCTTACCTGATGCAGGCTTATTACAACAAGCAGCGCGGCGGCAGCGTGACCGCGTACGACATCCTGAAGATGGCGACAGTTGAGGGGGCGAAGACGCTCGGGAGGCCGGATTTGGGGAGCCTGGAGCCGGGCAAGGCAGCTGACCTGTTCCTTGTGGATACGGATAAGCTGGAGTTCGCCGGGGCGCTGCATGACCCAAAGAATTTCCTGCCGCGTGTCGGCGTGACCGGCCCGGTCTGGATGACGATGATCAATGGTAAGATTGTCTATAAGGACGGAGAACTGCAGGGAATCGATGAGGAGAAGCTGGCGGCGGAAGGAGAAGCGGTCTGCACGAGGGTGATCCGCAATGCGAGCGACGCTTATCAGCCGTTTCGCTGTTATTTTGAGTCATAGGAAACGACAGGACCAATCATTGCAGGGGTATTTATGGCATTTCATATGATATTTCCGGCCGGGGAGACCCGTGCCTGAAATATAGACGCGGTAGCAGGAGGAGCTGAGAAGGACTTGTGAAGGAATTTCTATCGATAGGGGAAATCAGCCGCCTGTTTGGGCTGAACATACAGACACTATATTATTACGACAGCATAGGGCTGTTCAGCCCCAGGTACCGCGATCCCGCGACAGGCCGCAGGAAGTATGAGTTTGACCAGGTCTATCCGCTGGCGACGATCTGTTACATGAAACGGCTCGGATATTCGCTGCAGGATATCAAGGAGCAGATGAATACGCAGCATGTGGGGGAAAAGCTGGATTCACTGAGACAGCGTTCGGATGAGCTGCACAGGCAGTGGCATGAGCTGATTTCCGTGGATGAGGCGATCCAGCGCAAGATCCGCTTTATCGGGCAGGCGATGCAGGATATCCAGGTGGATCAGATTTCCATACGGAGCTACGGCACACGCAGGTATATTGCGATCGGCGGAGAGGAGCTGCTGTACCGCCACAGTTCATTCTACTTCTATCCGACGATTGCGTTTTATGAGAAGGACAGGAAGTACTTCGGGGCATATCTGGATCCGAATGAGGAGAAGATCCCGGATTTTATCCCGGAAGAACAGATCCGGGAGATCCCGGCGGGAGATTTTCTCTGCGGCTACCATCTGGGGAGCTATGAGAAGGCACGGGATACAATTAAGCGTATCCGCAGGTCGCATCCGGAGCTGGTGCTGGCTTCTACGGCGCTGAATTTTAATATTGTGGATCAGTTCGTGGAGAGCGACCGGGCGAACTATATCACGAGCACGCAGATACGGATTCTGAAATAGGCGTATCTGTTCGGTATGGTTGTAATGAAATGCACATACATCAAGGAGGAGAACATGATGAACACGAAGAAGATGGTAATGGCTGCGGTGATTGCCGCTTCGATGGCGGCAGCATTCACGACGGCGGCAAGTGCGGAGGAGAAGACCTATAAGGTAGCTCTGTGTCTCTCCGGCGCGGCGAACGACATGGGCTGGTGCCAGGTAGCCTACGAGGGGCTGCAGCTTCTTGAGTCCGACTATGGCTGTGAGATCGCTTACACGGAGAACCTGACGCCGGATGATATCGAGGCTGCTTTCTCGGATTACGCCGCGAACGGCTACGATGTCGTGATCGGTCACGGCTACGAGTTCGGGGATCCGGCGCTTTCTGTCGGCGAGCTGTACCCGGATGTGACGTTTATCGTGACGGAGGGCGAGGTTTCCGCTGAGAACGTTGCTTCCTATGTGACGGACTGCGAGGAGGGCGGCTACATCATGGGGATGCTGGCGGCAGGCATGAGCCAGACCGGCAAGATTGGATATGTCGGTCCGATCCAGGGCGCTTCCCTGGTCAAGATCATGAATGGCTTTGAGGACGGTGCGAAGGAGGTCAACCCGGATATCGAGGTACAGACGGCGTGGACAGGCTCCTTTACGGATACAGCGCTGGCCAAAGAGGCGGCGCAGGCGATGATCGATAACGGCGCTGACGTGATCGGCCACTGTGCGAATGAGTCCGGCACGGGCTGCATCAACGCAGCGAAGGAGGCAGGCGTCTATGCGACCGGCGATTCCTACGACCAGAATCCGCTTGCGCCGGAGACGGTTCTTTCGTCTTCCGTGTACCATATCCCTCATGTGATCGAGCTGGCGTTCCAGTCCGTGGCGGATGGGAGCTTCACCGGCGATATCTACCACTTTGGTATGGCTGAGGACGCGGTCAGCGTAGCCCCGTACCATGAGCTGGAGGACCAGATCCCGGAGGATATCAGGACGATGATCGACGAGCGTGTTGCCGCGATCAAATCCGGTGAGTTCGACGTTCCGTGCGATACAGAGGTTCGATGAAATAACCCCCACAGCAGACGCAAAATGCCATGTGGACAGCGCCTGGTTCCCGTGGGGATATGAGGCCGCTGCAAGGGGCGCCCTGTGGAAACAGGGCGTTTCGGGCAGCGGCTATTGCGTTTACATAGGAGAGAGAAAATATGCCATTACTGGAAATGAAGCATATTACAAAAGCATTTTCTGGTGTGTATGCCAACGAGGATGTCAGCCTGTCCGTGGAGGCCGGGGAGATCCACGCCCTGCTCGGGGAGAACGGCGCGGGCAAGACAACGCTGATGAATATCCTGTTCGGGATTTATCGGGCGGATGCGGGTGCTGTCCTGTTCCGGGGGGAAAAGGTGGAGTTCGGCTCGCCGCGCGACGCGATTGACAGCGGGATCGGCATGGTGCACCAGCATTTTTCGCTCGTAAAGAAAATGACTGTGCTCGACAATATCATTCTCGGGTTGAGGGAGAACGGTGTGGTGCTCGACCGCAAAGAGGCGGAGGACAAGGTACAGGCGCTGGCGGAGAAGTATGGCCTGGCTGTCAATCCGCGCAGCCGTGTGTGCGACCTGTCGGTCGGGGAACAGCAGAGGGTGGAGATCCTCAAGGCGCTGTATCGCCGGATCAGCCTGCTGATCCTCGATGAGCCGACGGGCGTGCTGACGCCACAGGAGACCGCGAAGCTGTTTGAGGTCATGCGCCGCCTGAGGGCCGAGGGACACGGGATTATCATGATCACGCATCGGCTGGCCGAGATCATGGCGGTCAGCGACCGCGTGACGGTCCTGCGCGACGGCAGAGTAGCCGGATGCCTTGAGACGAAGGATACGACGCCGGAGGAGCTGTCCGGTTATATGATTGGCAGGCCTCCTGCAAAGGCACCGGAGCACCGCAGCGCAGTTTTGCCGGAGATTATCCTGCGGTTAAGCGGCGTCAGCATTGCGGGACGCCATAAAGGGAAGAAACGTCTCGATAACGTCAGCCTGGCAGTCCGGAAGGGCGAAATCCTCGGGCTCGCGGGGGTGGAGGGGAACGGCCAGAAGGAGCTTGCGGAGGTGATCACCGGGATCCGGAAAGCGACGGAGGGCACGGTTTCCTTTGGCGGGGAAACGCTTGACGCAAAATCGGTGAAGGAACGCTTCCACGCGGGCATCTCCTATATCCCGGATGACCGCCATAACGACAGCCTGATCATGGATATGACCGTGACGGAAAATATGATCCTGCGCGAGTTCGGCCGTGCGCCGCTCTCAAGGCACGGCATCCTGGACCGCAGGACGGTGCGGGCGGCGGCGAATGAGGCTGTCGGCAGATTCAAAATCAGGACCTCGGGCACGAGCGGCATCGACACGGTGGTTCGCCTCATGAGCGGCGGCAACCAGCAGAAGGTCATTCTTGCGCGTGAGATTACGGACGGGGCGAAGCTGATTGTGGCGAGTCAGCCGACGCGCGGCCTCGACATCGGGGCGACGGAGTTCGTGCACCAGACACTGCTTGCGGAGCGGGAGAAGGGAACCAGCGTGCTGCTGATCTCGGCTGACCTCGATGAGATCATGGCGCTTTCCGACCGGATTGCGGTCATGTTCGGGGGCAGGGTGATCGGCGTGCTGGACCGCTGTGAGGCGGATGTGAACACGATCGGCCTGCTGATGGGCGGCGTATCTGGGAAGGAGGCAGCACAATGAGCACCGAAAAAGGGCATATCATTCAAAATCTGCTGATTGCGGCGGTCACGTTCGCAGTGGCCGCGCTGCTGGTCGCGCTGTGCGGCGCGAGCCCGGCTGAGGCGGGGGCGATGTTCCTAAGAGGGATCTTCGGCAACCTGAACGGCTTCGGCGAAATCTTTGTCAAGGCGACGCCGCTGATTCTGATGGGGCTGGGCTGCTCCGTTGCGTTCAAGACCGGGTTTTTCAACATCGGCGCCGAGGGGCAGTTCTATATGGGGGCGCTCGGATCCGCATGGATCGCGCTGAACCTGACGGGCGTGCCGGGCATCTGGAGAATTGTGCTTGCGGTGCTGGCAGGCTTTGTCCTTGGCGGCGTGTGGGCGCTGATCGCGGCATTGATGAAGGCCAGGCTGGGCATTTCGGAGATTATCGTGACGATCATGCTGAATTACATCGCGATGAACCTGCTCGGCATCGCGGTGCGGACGTTCCTGATGGATCCGGCGGGCAGTATTCCGCAGTCCGCGAAGCTGGATGAGTCCGTGACACTGCAGCGGTTTCTCCTGCCGACGCGTATCCATACCGGTATTTTTATTGCGCTGGCGGCGGTAATCGTGGTCTGGTTCCTGATGGAGAAGACGACGCTCGGCTTCGAGCTCCGGGTTGTGGGCTTCAATCAGAGGGGCGCGGCCTGCAACGGGATCTCCATATTCAAAAATATTGTAATTTCCGCCGCCCTCAGCGGCGGCCTGGCGGGGATCGCAGGTGCAGTCGAGGTACTCGGTGTGCAGAGAAAGCTGCTTGAAGGTATTTCCGGCGGCTGCGGCTACACGGCTGTGCTGATCAGCCTGCTGGCGCTGAACCGCCCGTTCGGCGTGCTGGTCACGGCGATTTTGTTCGCGGCGCTATCGACCGGGGCGAATTCGATGCAGCGCCAGATGGGAATCCCTGCGGCGATTGTGGATTCCCTGATTGGTATGGTTGTGCTGCTGATTCTTGGCAGGGATCTGCTTCCAGGGAAAACGCGAAGGGAGGGAAAATAGATGCTGGCACAGGTTTTTTCGGTTGGATTCCTGACCGCGCTTCTGGCGGCTGCGGTCCGCATGGCAGTGCCGCTCGCGTATGCGGGGCTGGGAGAGCTGATCGCGGAGAAATGCGGAATCCTGAATATCGGGATGGAGGGTGTCATGCTTTCCGGCGCGTTCTTCTCGTTTGCAGGCGCCTTTTTCTCCGGGAATCTTCTGCTCGGACTGCTGGCCGGCATCCTCGGCGGGACCGCGGTGGCGATGATTCATGCGGTGCTCTCGGTCCGGCTCGCGAAGGACCAGTCGGTGAGCGGTATTTCCCTGAATATTTTCGTGCTCGGTGTGACGAGCTTTCTCTACAAGCTGCTGAACAGCGGTGATACTTATAAGCAGATCGATCCGATGTCGAGGATCAGGATCCCGTTGCTGGCGGATATCCCGCTTGTCGGGAGCGCGCTGTTTGAGCAGGACATCCTGACGTATGTGCTGTACGTCCTCGTGGCCGCGACTGCGTGGTTCTATGCGAGGACTGCACCCGGCCTGTCATTTGCGTCGATCGGGGAAAATCCGGGCGCCGCCGACGCAGCCGGTATTCCCGTACACCGCTTCCAGTATTTTGCGATGCTTGCAAACGGGATCCTCGGCGGGGCAGCGGGCGCATACCTTGTGCTCGTGCAGGTCGGCAACTTTTCGGAGGATATGACCTCGGGTCGGGGTTATATCGCGCTTGCGGCCGTGATCCTCGGACGCTATACGCCGTTTGGCACGCTCGGCGCGGCTTTCCTCTTTGGCACGGCGAATGCGCTGCAGATCCGCCTGCAGGCGATCGGAGTGCCGCTGCCTGCGCAGGCGCTCGCGATGCTGCCGTATGTGATTACGCTCGTGGCGCTGGTGACGTCGATCGGGAAGAACCAGAAGCCGGAGAGCCTGTCGAAGCCGTTTATACGGGGGGCAAGGTAATACAAGTTCGGGTATGCCGGAAACAGGAATCTGACCAGGAGAAGATCCTTTGCTTTCCTTGTATTTTTCTATAGCCTGTGGTAAAGTAATGGTTAAAGAGCATTATGACTATCACGAGAATTATTACCATGCGCTGCTGGTGGGCCTTCTGTTGAACAGTACGTGCCGTATCCGTTCCAATGCGGAAATGGGCAATGGCCGGAGCGATATTGTAATTGAGGATGACCGCAACCGCCGCGCAGTTATTATCGAGGTAAAGCGCTCCCGTGACTATGATGATCTGGAGGCAGACAGCGAAAGGGGAATCAGGCAGATCCGGGAGAACAATTACGCATGGCCTTATCAGCGCAGGAGATACACGGTGCTTGCGTACGGCATTTCATTTGCGGAAAAGATTGCAGCGTAAAGGCGGAGAAGCTGTGAAACCACTTTAACAGAACATAAGTTCGAAAAAAATCAGAAAACCTCTTGCCAAATCCGTGGGAATGTATTAGAATACAGAAAACAAACGTTCGGAACATTTGTTCGATAGTGATGTTCCAGAAGAGATGCATTCAGGAAAGGCAGGGGTTGATTATGAGAAGGGGATTTCTGGGCAGGATGTACCGGCAGGCGGCAGTTGTGGGGGAAGACTGGGCGATACAGGATGAGATAACCGTATCCGGGCGGGAATATGGCAGAGGTTGTCTGCAGTTTGAGAGCGAATTGACAGCATATGGCTGGCTGATGTGCGCGTGTGCGGGTATCTTAGAGGAGATTTTGATTTTCCTGGCTTTGGGGCTCAGTTTTTCATTTGTGCCGTATGTGGTTGCCTGCTTTATCGCTGTGCTGCTGACGGTTCTGAACGGCTCGGTGATGGTTGCGCTGGATGAATTTCAGTACCATTGATTCAGCATGAGATGAAAAGAGGACTTTGTCATGACACAGAGTATGGACAGGCGGTACGACGCCGTTATTTTTGACCTTGACGGGACGCTTCTGGACACGCTTGCCGACCTGGCGGGCAGCGTCAATGCGGTGGTGGAGCAGTATGGCACAGGCTGCAGATATTCACCGGAGGACATATGTGATGAATATTTTGTCTGTCTGTGCGTGAGGTGATGAGAGAACCTGGATAACAGAAGTCACAAAGATTTAAAATATTTTTCTGAAATTTCTCTGTTTTCTACGAATTTATAAAATTTTAATCTTTTTGATTGACGGGGTTGCCAGACTGGAGTAGACTACACCCATCAGGCGAAGGCGCTGTGGATTGTCCACAGCGCCTTTTCTGGTATGTGCACACAAGGCGGTAAGGAATTTCAGCGGCGAAGCCGCTGCCGCTTTCGCACGTGCGGATAGGGTCGATCGTTCTCCCCAATCCGAGGTACACGAGTTATAATAAGGAGGGAATCGTTATGGAAGAATTGAAAGCATTGGCAACCAGTCTTGACACTACCTGGATTTTGATCGGTGCGGCACTTGTGTTCTTCATGCAGGCGGGCTTTGCGATGGTAGAGACCGGCCTGACAAGGGCAAAGAATGCGGGCAACATCATCATGAAGAACCTGATGGATTTCTGTATCGGCACGCCGATCTACTGGTTCGTCGGCTTCGGGATCATGTTCGGGAGCACGGCTCCGCTGTTTGGCAAGATCGATCTGTTTTGCATGGGTACAGATGATTACACGACTATGATTTTCCAGACAGTGTTCTGCGCAACATCCGCGACCATCGTTTCTGGTGCGATGGCGGAGCGGACAAAGTTCTCGGCATACTGTATCTACAGTGCATTGATCAGCCTGTTCGTCTATCCGATCTCAGGGCATTGGATCTGGGGCGGCGGGTGGCTGGCAAATCTTGGTTTCCACGATTTCGCGGGCTCTACGGCAGTACATATGGTCGGCGGTGTTTCGGCCTTTATCGGTGCGGCGATCCTTGGCCCGCGCATCGGTAAATATGATAAGGATGGCAAGCCGAATGCAATTCTCGGCCACAGCATGACGCTCGCAGCGCTCGGCGTATTTATCCTCTGGTTCTGCTGGTTCGGATTCAACGGCTGCTCGACTCTGGCGATGTCCGGCGACTCCTATATTGCGGCATCCCGTATTTTCTATACGACGAACCTTGCCGCTGCGATGGCAACCGTCACGGTGATGATCTTTACATGGCTCCGCTACAAGAAGCCTGATGTATCAATGACATTGAACGGTTCGCTGGCAGGACTTGTCGCAATCACGGCAGGCTGCGATACAGTCACACCGGTTGGAGCTGCCATCATCGGGATTATCGCGGGCTTTGCGGTGGTACTTGGCATCGAGTTTATTGATCAGAAGCTGCGGGTTGACGATCCGGTCGGCGCGGTCGGCGTCCATGGTATTTGCGGTGCGCTTGGCACATTGCTGACAGGCTTGTTTGCATATTATGATTTCGGCTCGGGTGAGAAGCTCGGAGTCTTCTATGGAGGAGGATTCCGTTTCTTTGGCACACAGGTGCTTGGAGTTGTCTGCGTAATCGCGTGGGTGACAGTGTGCATGACGGTCATCTTTACAGTGCTGAAGCATACCATCGGCCTGCGGGCATCTGTGGCTGAGGAGATCGACGGTCTCGATGTCCATGAGCATGGACTGGCGTCGGCGTATGCTGACTTCGCACTTGTATCAAGCATCAACAATTTCAGTGGTGTCCAGGCGGTATCGGCCCCGCTCCCGAACCGTCCGGTGGCTGTTGACGACGCTGTCCCGGTACAGGTGAAGACACCGGCTGAGATGGTCGCGAGCGATACGAATCTCACGAAGATCACGATTGTCGCCAGACAGAGTAAATTTGAGGAGCTCAAGGAAGCCCTCAATGAGATCGGCGTGACCGGAATGACCGTGACGAACGTACTTGGCTGCGGCATCCAGAAGGGCAAAGCAGAGTATTACCGCGGTGTCCAGATGGATCTGAACCTGCTGCCGAAGATCCAGGTTGACGTGGTAGTCAGCAAGGTATCTCCGGCGAAAGTGATCGCGGCTGCCAAGAAGGCTCTGTACACAGGGCATATCGGAGATGGCAAGATCTTCGTCTATAACGTTGCGAATGTGATCAAGATCCGCACGGGCGAGGAGGGTTATGATGCGCTCCAGGGAGAAGATTTCTTCTAGCGTAAGGTTATTTAAGAACGCTTGCACTAGGGCGCAAGATCAGGATAATTCAGGCGAACCGGCGTGAGGATCATGCTGGTTCGCTCTTTTTCTATGCACACAGGCATATTTGCCACATACATAATTCTGTGCTATACTGGCTTTGCCTGCGGGAGACGCAGAGAATACAGGAATTTCCGGGCAATCTGAGGTACGGAAGTGCTCCAGCTGAACTGTACTGGACAGAGCCTGTGATTCCGGGAAATAACGGAGAGTGATAGAGATGAGGACAAGCATGGTTACAAGAGATGAGGCACTGGCACTTCTGAAGGAATATAATAAAGAACCGTTCCATATCCTGCACGGGCTGACCGTGGAGGGCGTGATGCGCTGGTATGCGAAGGAGCTCGGCTACGCGGATGAGGAAGAGTACTGGGGTTTGACGGGACTGCTGCATGATATTGATTTTGAGCTGTACCCGGAGGAGCACTGCCGGAAAGCACCTGAGCTTCTGGAGAAGGGTGGTGTCGGCGCAGACATGATCCGCTCGGTCTGCAGCCACGGCTACGGCATCTGCTGCGATGTTGAGCCGGAGCACGAGATGGAGAAGGTGCTGTTCGCAGCGGACGAGCTGACGGGCCTGATCGGGGCGGCGGTGCGGATGCGCCCGTCGAAAAGCGTGATGGATCTCGAGGTACCAAGCCTGAAAAAGAAATTTAAGGACAAGCGTTTTGCAGCGGGATGCTCGCGCGACGTGATCCGTGACGGGGCGGAGCGCCTTGGCTGGACGCTGGAGGAGCTGATGGATCGGACAATCCTCGCGATGCGCTCCTGTGAGGCGCAGATTCATGAGGAGATGAAGACAATGGAGTAGCACTGCGGGCTTACCTTTAGCCGGCATCATCAATGATGCAGGCAGGGCAGAGAGGAGTAAATGAATGGGGAAAAAACATCGCAACAGCAGGAAGGAGCTGCCCGTGACCGCGATTCTGGCCGTGGTGGCAGCAATTCTTGTGATTGTACTGGGTTTTGTGATCTGGGATGTGGTCAGGATGGAGCAGACCGGCGAGCGCGGTGAGGACAGCGGACTGACAGAGACGCTCGGGACGGGGACAGAGCAGATGCGGGGGGAGCAGGACGCAGCCGGAACGGATGGAAAACAGACGGATGACACAGGACAGACAGATGTTGACGCGGAAACGGACGATGTCGGCATACAGATCGGGTCGGAGGAATCTGAGTCTGTGACAGTCGAGATCCTCGGCGGCAAGACAGGATACACGCAAATACAGATCGGGTCAGAGGAACCTGAGTCCGGGACAGAGGCGCAGGAGAAACTCGTAGTCGCGATCGATCCGGGTCATCAGGGGAGCTGGGTGGATATGAGCGATACGGAGCCGCTCGGGCCAGGTTCGCAGGAGATGAAAGCAAAGTCCAGCGCCGGGACGCAGAGCCCTTTCACAGGCAAGCCGGAATATGAGCTCAACCTTGAGGTCTCGCTGCTGCTTCGCACGGAGCTTGAGAGCCGGGGCTACGAGGTAGTCATGACCAGGGAGGATCATGACACGGCGATCAGCAATTCGGAGCGCGCACTGAAGGCGTACGATGAGGGCGGCGATATCTACGTGCGGATCCACGCGAACGGCTCCGAGGATTCCAGCGTGGGCGGGGCGCTCGCAATGGTTCCGTCGCCGCAGAACGAATATGTCAGCGATCTGGCAGCCGATTCGTATACGCTGGCGGAGTGTATCCTGAACCATTACTGCAGCACGGCATCGTTTGCGTCGCAAGGCATTCAGTATTACGACAATATGTCGGGGATCAACTGGAGTAAGCTGCCCGTCATGATCCTGGAGATGGGCTTTATGACGAACCAGTCTGATGACGCCCGGATGGAGGATTCCGCCGTGCAGCAGCTTATGGCAGAGGGGATCGCGGACGGGATCGACGAGTATTTTACGAAGAAGGGTCTGAAAGAGAAATACGTGTCCCCGGAGGCACAGGCAGAGCTGGATACGCTTCTGGAGATTGCCGGGGAGGGCTACGTCTATCCGGCGCAGGACCAGGGCGAGGAGTGGGCTGTTAGCATCGCGGATCTGGGCAGCGGCGCTGCGGGCGACCTGAACGGTGACGTGCCGATGAAGTCTGCGAGCGTGATCAAGGCGTTCATCCTGGCGGCGGTCTATGACCGGGTCTGCTATCCGTCTTCCTCTGAGCGGCAATTATATATAGAAGAAACACATGACGGGGAGCTCAAGGAGCTCCTGACAGCCATGATCACCGTGAGCGACAACGACGCGGCGAACACGCTTGTGGCGCGGCTCGGAGGAGGGGATGCGCAGGCCGGGATGGCAGTGGTGAACCAGTTCTGCGAGGAGAACGGCTACGATGCGACGCATATGGGGCGCCTCTTCCTGGAGGAGAACCCGTCGGATGACAATGTGACATCCGCAAATGACTGCCGCGACATGCTGGCCTCGATCTATAATGGCACCTGCGTGACTGCAGAAGCATCTACGAAGATGTACGAATACTTTAAAAACCAGACGCGAACCGGCAAAATCCCTGCGGGTCTTGCCGGGACGTCCGCGTCAGCCGCGAACAAGACCGGTGAGCTTGCCGGGGAATACGGCCAGTATGTCGAGAATGATATTGCGGTGGTTGAGGACGGCGGTTCAGCGTACGTGCTCTGCGTCCTGAGCGGCAGCTTGCAGGATAACGGTGCGGCGCAGGAGCGGATCGCGGCGCTGTCGAAGGCAGTGTATGAAGCGTGGCGATGAACGATGTGGCAAGTAATAGAAAGTTAAGATAAAGAAAATGGTACAGGAGGAAACAGTGATGGAAGGCAAGATGAAGGTTGCGGTCATGCTTGGGATCGGTAAGATGGGCTTTGAGGAGCGCGAGATCCCAAAACCAAAGGACAACGAGGTACTGGTTAAGCTGGAGTATGTGGGGATCTGCGGGAGCGACCTGCATTACTATGAGTCAGGCGCGATCGGAGATTACGTGGTGAAACCGCCTTTTGTGCTCGGACATGAGCCAGGCGGCACGGTCGTCGAGGTCGGCAAGGATGTGAAGCACTTGAAGGCAGGAGACCGGGTTGCGCTGGAACCGGGCAAGACCTGCGGGCATTGTGAGTTCTGCAGGACGGGCCGCTACAACCTGTGCCCGGATGTGGTATTCTTCGCGACGCCGCCGGTGGACGGGGTATTCCAGGAGTATGTCGCACACGAGGCAGCTCTCTGCTTTAAGCTGCCGGACAATGTCAGCACGTTGGAGGGTGCACTGATCGAGCCTCTCGCGGTCGGCTTCCATGCGGCAATCCAGGGAGACGCGCATCTCGGGCAGAAGGCGGTCGTCATGGGTTCGGGCTGTATCGGGCTTGTCTCGATGATGGCGCTGAAGGCAAGGGGCGTGTCAGAGGTATACGTGGTGGACATTATGGAGAAGCGTCTTGAGAAGGCTCTGGAGCTGGGAGCTACAGGCGTAATCAACGGGGCGAAGGAGGACGTCGTGGCGAGGGTGAAGGAACTGACCGGCGGAGCTGGTACGGATCTGGTCATCGAGACAGCCGGTACCGAGATTACGGCGAGACAGGCCATCCAAATGGCAAAGAAGGGCTCGACGATCGTCCTGGTCGGCTACAGCAAGAGCGGTGAGATGACACTGCCTTCGAGCCTTATACTGGACAAGGAGCTGACCCTGAAGTCTGTTTTCCGTTACCGCCATATCTATCCGATGGCGATCGACGCGGTGGCGGCAGGGAAGGTAAACCTGAAAGGGATCGTGACGGATATCTTTGGCTTGGACGAGGCGCAGAAGGCGATGGATTACAGCGTGAACAATAAGGCAGATATCGTGAAGGCCGTGATCCGGATTGGATCATAAGCGGCAAGACAGCGGGGAAGCAATTCCCATACATTTCGATAGGCTCATTCCAGGATCCGGTTCATTTTTGCCGGATCCTGTTATATTTTTTGAACATTTTTTCTTCATTTTTTTGCTTCCCATGGAGCGTGTGGACGAGGCGGCAGGACATGTTCTGGCAGCCAAGGAACGCTTCGGAGCCGGTTCCTGCTGTGAGAACCTTGCCGGCACGCCGGAGCAGATGGCATTTGCCCGCCGTTTTCTGGAAGCTACCATCCAGCCGGCAGGCCAGGAGAAAGGATTCCATAATCCCGTCTATTGACAGATGCAGTCCTAAAGGATAAAATTTGTTTATCAGAACGAATCTGCAGAAGCAATACGGAGGACGTATTTCAAAAATGACTGATGGGAGGAAGAAAGATGGCAGCAAAAGGAAGTACACCAAAAACAATGAAAGCGCTGGTCGCGTATGCAAAGGATGATTACCGCTTCGAGCCGGAATACCCGGTGCCGGAGTGCGGTCCGGATGATATCATTATTAAAACGGAAGCCTGCGGTATCTGCGCCGGAGATTTGAAATGCAATCATGGGGCGGCCATGTTCTGGGGAGACGAGACGCAGCCGTCGTGGGTGAAGCCCCCGTTTATCCCGGGGCATGAGTTTTTCGGACGTATTGTGAAGATGGGAGAGCATGTAGAGGGATACGAGCTGGGAGACCGGATCATCGCGGATCAGATTGTGCCGTGCGGAAAATGTAAGTTCTGTAAAGACGGGCATTACTGGATGTGCCAGCCGCACGATATGCTCGGATTTATGTCCTATACCAATGGAGGTATGGCGGAGTATGTACGTTACCCGAAGAACTGCGTGCTCAGCAGAGTGCCGGAGGAGATGGCACTGGAGCAGGCATTGCTGGTAGAGCCCTATGGATGCTCCAAGCATGCGGTTGACCGGGGGAGCATCACAAACGAGGATGTGGTCGTCATATCCGGCGCGGGCACGCTGGGGCTTGGCATGGTCACCTATGCCAGGATGAAGAATCCAAAGCTGCTGATTTCGCTGGATATGCAGGACAAACGTCTCGAAAAAGCAAAGGAATTCGGGGCGGATCTGATCTTCAACCCCGGGAAATGCGATATTGACAGGGAGATCAAAGCCCTGACAGACGGCTATGGGTGCGATGTCTATATTGAGGCGACGGGGAACCCGGCCAGTGTGATCCAGGGGCTTACCGTCATAAGGAAATTAGGGCGCTTTGTGGAGTTCAGCGTGTTCGGGAAAGAGACCACCGTCGACTGGTCTATCATCGGCGACCGGAAGGAGCTGGATATCCTCGGCTCGCACCTCAGCCCCTATGCGTATCCGTTTGTGATTGAGAATATGATGAAAGGCAACCTGAAGACAAACGGCGTCGTTACGAGCTATTTCAGGCTTGAGGATTGGGAGAAAGCGTTTGATTTGGCAACCGGCAAATATGGAGACCTGAAGGTCGCGTTTCAGTTCTGACCGATGGGAGGGCGCTGAGACAATGGCTGGTTCCGGCCGGAATGAAAAGAAATGGCGGGATTTTTCCAGGACAACAGTACAGGAGGAACCGAAATGTACAATATGCAGCCATATCTTGACAAAATTGATGAAGTGATTGAGCAGGGGCCATATAAAGATAACTGGGAATCCCTGTCCTCATACCGTGTGCCGCAGTGGTATAAGAATGATAAGTTCGGCATCTTTATCCACTGGGGCGTCTACAGCGTGCCCGCGTTTGGCAGCGAGTGGTATTCCAGGAATATGTATATCCAGGGCTCGCCGGAGTATGAGCACCATATCAGAACGTACGGCTCCCAGAAGGAATTCGGCTACAAGGATTTCATCCCGATGTTTACGGCGGAGAAATTCGACCCGGAAGCCTGGGCGGAGCTGTTTGCGGCGTCCGGGGCGAGGCATATCGTCCCGGTCGCGGAGCACCACGACGGCTTCCAGATGTACCGCAGTGAGATATCGCACTGGAATGCGTATGAGATGGGGCCGAAGAGGGATGTGCTTGGCGAGCTGAAGGAGAAATTTGCCGAAAAAGGCATGAGGACGGGCGCATCCAGCCACCGCATCGAGCATTGGTTCTTCATGGGGCACGGGAAGGAATTTGACAGCGACATCAAGGAACCAATGGAGCGCGGCGACTTCTACTGGCCTGCGAACAGGGAGCCGGACCATCAGGATCTGTTCAGCGAACCCGTTCCTGCCGAGGAATACCTGCAGGACTGGCTGGTGCGGACCTGTGAGATCATTGACCGCTACCATCCTTGTATGCTGTATTTTGACTGGTGGATCCAGCACAGTGCGGCGAAGCCGTACCTGAAGAAGCTTGCCGCATATTATTACAACCGCGCCGCGCAGTGGGGGACGGAGGTCGTCATCACGTACAAGCATGACGCGTTCCGCTTTGGCACGGCGGTGCCGGATGTGGAGCGCGGCCAGTTTGCGGAGATGAAGCCGTATTTCTGGCAGACAGATACGGCGATTGCGCTGAATTCGTGGTGCTATACCGAGAATAATGATTTCCGGCCGTACGAAGAAATCCTGCAGGATCTGGTTGATATCGTGAGCAAGAACGGCTGCCTGCTGCTGAACGTTGGCCCGAAGGCGGACGGCACGATCTGCGCGGAGGACGAGGCAGTCCTGCGCGGCATTGGCGCGTGGCTTGCAGTGAACGGGGAAGCGATTTACAATACGGAGATCTGGCGGCAGTACGGGGAAGGGCCGACCAGGATTGTGGAGGGGCAGTTTGCCGACGGGATCAAGAAGAATTTCACGCCGGAGGACATCCGGTTCACAGTCGGCGGCGGCTATCTGTATGCGACCGCGCTGAAATGCAG
Organism: uncultured Lachnospiraceae bacterium; assembly: GCA_964424785.1. GTDB lineage: Bacteria > Bacillota > Clostridia > Lachnospirales > Lachnospiraceae > Choladousia. Next base: position 17,077 of record CAYRKA010000020.1, read on the forward strand.
CGGGGACGGGACATACTGCATCCATTCCCTCGCCGAGCAGGACGCTTCCAAAATGGCGAATTTCCACGGGATCATCCGGGATGTGGAGGTGCTCGGGTGTGAGGAAGCGCCGGTATGGAGCCGCGATGAGGAAGGGCTGCATATCCAGACCGCGATGAGGAGCAATACGCCGGTCGTGTTCCGGATTACAGTGGATTGAGGAGATCAGGATTCATATACTTCAGGAAAGCGGAGCTGCGCCAACGGTCCGGGACGGCAGGCGGGCCGAAAACGCGGTTCCCGAGCATTTTTGGGCATTATATGTGAAAAAAGCACATTATATGTGAAAAAAGCGCGGTTGACAACCTGTTACAATGCACCTAGAATAGTTCTGTTGCGCCGGTTATTGAATAAAAGTTTGCCTGGAGGATGGTATGTTGGAAGCTATGCCGAAATTAAAGGTCCTGATTGTAGATGATTCTGAATTAAACCGTGAGATGCTGGGAGTCATGCTTGGGGATGAGTATGAGATCCTGGAAGCTGAGAACGGGGCTGCGGCAATCGAAATCATGCGTGAACATCTGCCGGAGCTGGACCTGATTCTGCTGGATGTCCAGATGCCGGTGATGGACGGGCTGGAGGTACTGAAACATATGGCCCGGTCCCATTGGATCGAAGACGTTCCGGTCATCATGATTTCCAGCGAGACTGCCTCCCATTTTATAGAGCGCGCGTATGACCTGGGTGCTACTGATTATATTGCGCGGCCCTATGATTCGGTGATTGTGCACCGCCGTGTAGAGAACGTTATTTTATCATTTGCGAAACAGCGCCAGATGAAGGAGATCATTGCCCAGCAGGTCATCAAAAATGAGAAGGACAACCGGCTCATGCTCGCTATCCTTTCGCATATTGTGGAATTCCGCAATGGTGAGAGCGGGCTTCATGTCCTGCACCTTCAGTTGATTACGGACCGCCTGCTGCGGCAGTATATGCTGAAGGATGACAGCAGTAAAATGACCGATAAGGACATTTCTCTGATCAGCCTGGCATCAGCCCTGCACGACATCGGGAAAATATCGATCCCGGAGGGAATCCTCAATAAGCCGGGCCGCCTTACCGCGGAAGAGTACCGGATTATGCAGGGCCATGCCATGGCTGGGGCAAATCTGCTCCGGGGCCTGCCTGTTGACATGGATGAGCCCCTGGTGAAAACAGCGTATGAGATCTGCAGGTGGCACCATGAGCGGTATGACGGGCGCGGCTACCCGGACGGGCTGAAGGGAGAGGAGATCCCGCTCTGTGCGCAGGTGGTTGCCCTGGCGGATGTCTACGATGCGCTCACTAGCGAGCGGTGCTATAAACCGGCGTATTCCCATGATACGGCGATCGATATGATCCTGGACGGGCAGTGCGGGGCGTTCCAGCCGATGCTGCTGGATTGCCTGCTGGATATCGGCGATTCGCTCGTACAGGAGCTGGCAGCGCGAAACGAACTGTTTCAGTAGGAAAGTAAAGGGCGGAAAATGAAACGGACGATATCTTTATTATTCTTTTTTTCAATCCTGACATTACTGTCTGGCTGCAGCCACCGTTTGAATGATGCCATGGTGGTCGAGTATGAGCCGTCCACAGAGGAAGAGCAGATCTTCCTCTCTTATTTCGGGTTCAAAGCGGACGCAATCAACCTGACCGCCATTGAAAGCATCCTGCAGCAATATATGGAGGAGTATCCGGATCATGTTGTTACCTACGAGGGTGTCAAAGGCGCGGACTACTGGGATGCATTGGAAAGAAGGGCGCAGGCCGGCGCGTTGGACGATGTGTTTATGGTGGATCATGACCGTGTGGTCGAATTGGCCGGGCAGGGAGCCATGGCGGATTTGTCCGGGCTGCCTGTGGTCGGACAATACCAGGAGCGTATAAAAGAGCAGTTTACCGAATCGGATGGTTCTGTCTATTTTCTGCCGACCTGTATCTCCTCCTATGGGCTGTATATCAATTATGACCTGCTGGAAGCACATGGACAGGAGATCCCGGAGGACTGGCAGGGTTTCATGGATGTCTGCAATTATTTTGCAGATAACGGGATTACGCCCATTGTCGCAAACAATTATGCTTCACTCAGGAGCCTGGCTGTCTCCAAAGCCCTGTATTCCGTTTACCGGCAGGACTCTGCGGCGGCCATCGAACGCTTCAACCTCCATCCGGAGGAGCTTGTAAATGCGCTGTGCCCCGGGATCGGGCTGGTGGAGGAAATGATCAGCAGTAAATGGATTGACTGCGCAGAGACACTGGAGACGAATCAGACCTCCGATGACCTCGCGCTGTTCCTGGCCGGGGACCGGCCGTTTATGGTGACAGGCGGCTGGGCTGCTTCGAGGGTGAGCGCCATGGAGCCCGGATTTTCGTTTGGTGTACATGCTTTCCCTATCCTGGAGGATGGCAGCGTGCTTGAGATTGATGCGAATACCTGCATCAGCGTAAACGCCGGGAGCGAACACTTAGGAGAAGCCATTGAGCTTGCCGGGTGCATCACCCAGCCGGACCACATCCAGGAATACTGCGACAGCCAGAGCTCCTACACGCCGCTGCAGGATGGCCATACCCCTTCCGAAGAGGTTATCCTCCCGGCTTCCGAATGCTTTGAACTCGGGAGGGTCGTGATTGGTTCCGATTACAGGCTGGATCTGCCATTGGATACAGCCCTTGTTGAGGTCACGCAGCAGATGCTTGAGGGGCTGCCGGAAGACGAGGCCGTTGCCCTGTTAAACCGGCTTTTGACGGAGTAGCTCCCGGAGGAAATGAAGATGAAAGTCAAACGATTTGTGAAGAGCAGCCTGATTTTAATTTTCCTGGGCGGTATCCTTTTGGGCTGCTATTATTATATAAAGAGTGTCCAGCTCTCCCTGTGGACGCAGACTGCAGAACAGGTCCTGGAGATTACCACCCAGGGGGCGCGCGCATTTGAGACATATGTTACGGTAGCCCAGGAACAGACGCACAGCCTGGCCAATGTGCTGTCGGGGATGAATGCCTCCGAGGGGACACGCATATTAGACAACCTGAATCTGCTGGGAGGCGAGATTTACAATTATACGGTTGTGGATCTGGATCATGGTTTTTTGTACTCGAACCGCCTGGAGTACAGGCTTCTGCTGGACGAGGAAGAACTCGAATTCTACCGCGGCTTTTCCGGCAATGGCATCAGAGAAAACTATCTGAATATTTATGATGGACATAAGACCATGGGGGTTTATGAATGCTTTACGTTCGCTGACGGTACCCAGGGGTTGATACAGAAAGGCAGGAAGATTTCCGAGCTTTCACAGATTTTCCCCATATCCTTTTTTAATGAAACCGGCTTTTCCTATATTACCAACCAGGATGGCGACGTCCTGATCCGCCCGTCCCATAAGAACAGCAATCGGACTTTTTCCAATATTTTCGATATGATTGCTGACGATAATGACGCGGAGGATATCCGGACATTCAGGGAGAGCCTGGCAAACGGGAGCTCCGGCGTGATACAGCTCTCTTTCAACGGGTCGGAGAATATCCTTACGTTCTCTCCGATCAAGGGTACGGAGGGATGGTGTATTATTTCTATTATCCCAAGCAGTGTCGTTATGGATAATACAGACGACATACTTCAGGCTTCCCAGGTCTTTGTCTATGCGTTTTTCTGTGTGTTTGCCACAGGCCTGGCCATCCTGCTTTTTGAAAGGCATTGCAGGAAGCAGATCGAGAGCAAGGAACAGGATGTCCAGTACCGTGAACAGCTGTTCAGCATCCTTTCAGAAAATATAGACGATGTGTTCCTGATGCTCAACGGTGAAACGCATGCGGTAGAATATGTGACGCCGAATGTGGAACGTGTGCTCGGCATTTCCGGGGAGGAGGTCGCAGCGGATCTTTATACGTTACAGGAATCCGCGCAAAGCGGCGGGGAACCCATTTCCTTCCCGGACCTTGCTGATATGCAGCCGGGGCAGTCGGTCACACTCGAAAGCAGGCGGACTCACAGGAAAACTGCGGAAACGCGATGGTTCCACGACTCTTTTTACTGTGTGGGAGACAGCCGGTCAGACAAGTTTATCGTGATCCTGTCAGACAGGACGAAGGAAAAACAGAACAAACTCGTATTGGAAGCGGCGCTGGATGCCGTTAATGCCGCCAACCAGGCTAAAAGTGTTTTCTTCAATAATGTGAGCCATGATATCCGTACGCCCATGAACGCGATCATGGGATTCGCCACCCTGCTGGACTATGAAGCGGGCGATCCGGGCCGGGTGAGGGAATATACCCGCAAGATCAAGGTTTCCAGCCAATATCTCCTGAGCCTGATCAACGATGTGCTGGATATGAGTAAGATAGAGAGCGGCAAAACTACGCTGAACCTCACCGAGATCAGTCTGGCTGAGCTGATCGACGAGCTGGTGACCATGATCCGGCCGCAGGCTGAAGCAAAGCAGCAGGAGTTTGGGTTTTACAGGAAGGATGTAACAACGGACCGGCTGATCGGCGACAGGACACGAATCAAGCAGGTGCTGCTGAATATCCTGTCAAACGCGGTCAAATATACGCCGGAAGGCGGCCGGATCCGGATGACCGTGACCCAGCTCCCGCAAAAGGTAAAGGAATTTGCCGCCCTGCGGTTTGAAGTGCAGGACAACGGGATCGGTATGTCGGAGGAGTTTTTAAAAGTTATATTTGAGCCATTCGCCCGTGAAAACAGCACAGTTGTGAGCCAGATGCAGGGGACCGGCCTGGGGATGCCGATTGTAAAGAACCTGGTGGAGCTGATGGGCGGGATGATCGATGTAAAGAGCAAAAAGGGTGAGGGGAGCCTGTTTACAGTTGAACTGGAGCTGCGCATCCAGGATACCGAACAGCTGTCCGAAGAGAACTCAGGGGCCAGGGAGACGGCCGGGGAAGGGATCTCCGGCAGCAGGCTGGCAGGGCTGAACATCCTTGCGGCTGAGGATAATGAGCTGAATGCGGAGATATTGTCGGAGCTACTGCGCCTGAATGGCGCGTCGTGCGAGATCGTCAGCAATGGCCGGGAGCTGGTGGAAGCATTCGGGGAATCCCGCCCCGGCCAGTATGACCTGATCCTGACGGATATCCAGATGCCGGTCATGAACGGCTATGAAGCGGCAAGGGCCATCCGCGCCGGGGGACATCCCTGCGGGCAGGATATCCCGATTGTGGCCATGACGGCCAATGCGTTTGCGGAGGATGTCAGGGAAGCAATGGACGCCGGGATGGATGCCCATGTCCCGAAGCCGATCGACATGAAGGAGCTGGAATCCGTAATCGCGGGATTGATGAAAAAGAAAGAATGACTGGAGGTAAAGACGGAGATGGATCTGAAAGAATGTTATACAGAACTGGGCGGGGATTATGACACGGTATTATCCCGCCTGTACAGTGAAGCTATGGTCAGACGGTTCCTCACCAAATTTTTAAATGACGGGACGTACCACCTCCTGTTGGAGGCACTCTCCTCGGAGAATTACGCGGAGGCATTCCGCGCTGCGCATACGTTGAAGGGGGTCTGTGAAAATCTGGGGCTCGCAAACCTCTGCAAGTCTAGCGGTATGCTCACAGAAGAGCTCCGGGCCGGCGTCCGCCCGGAGCATCTGGACACATTGAAAGCCGGTGTCTGCAGTGACTATGAGCAGGCCGTCTCCGCGATCCGCGGGGCGCTGCAATGAATTGCTTTCAGGTTATGATTCACAGCTTCTTTACGTGCGGGCACGATGAGGCTGTATATTTGTTCCGAACCGGCTGTGGATTGTAAGTGTTTTCGGGATAGATTACAGAATTTGTGCTTGACAATCATCACTAAACATAATAAAATACATCTCATAAACTATCTATATTTTCTTAGTTCTTATTGGGTGAGATTCATTTCGGGAGATATTTTCAGACAGATTTCCATATGACAGGCTATCCTGAGAGAAGGTGGGATTATTCAGGAGAGCGGACTCAGGCTGCCGGAGGGGATGCCGGTTGGCAGCTGTTATCAGATTGTGCGGCATCTGGGAAGCGGCGGAGAAGGGACCGTATATCTGGTGCGCCATCTGCCGACGGAGCAGCTTCGCGCAGCGAAAGCGCTGCGGGCCGCATTTTCAGGCAACCGGCTGCATGAGCTGAATATGATGAAGAAGCTGCATCATCCCGCATTGCCGCAGGTGCTCGATGTATTTGAGACGGAGGATTGCGTCTGGCTGGTCATGGAGTATGTGCGCGGGCGCAGCCTGAAGGAGCTTGGCGGCGGGTCGATGAGCGGCAGCCAGTTTTATTCGGTTGCCAGGCAGCTTGCACAGGTGCTCGTCTATCTGCATACGAACCCGGCGCCTGTGCTGCATCTGGACATCAAGCCGTCGAATATTATGCTGCGTCCGGACGGGAGGCTGGTACTGATCGATTTCGGCACGGCCGTGCGGGAGGACAGGAGCCTTGGCGAGGAGTATTGCCTGGGGACACTGGGATATGCCGCGCCGGAACAGCAGAGCCTGGAGGAGCGGCCGGATGCCCGGAGCGATATTTACGGGTTCGGGGCGCTGATGCATTTCTGCCTGTTCGGATATGCCCCCGGCAGGGTCGCCGCAGCGATGCGTGAAACCCAAAAAGAGAGGGCTGCCTGCAGGGGGTGGAAGCGTCATGCAGCACGGCTTCTGGAACGCTGCCTGCAGCCGGTGATGGTGAAGCGCTACCCGGACAGCCGGGCGCTGCTTCGCGCAGTCCTGCGTGAGGAGAAGCGGTATTTCAGACGGAGATACGCGAAGCACTGCGCAGCCGCAGCCGCGCTCCTGGCCGCTGTGCTGGGGTTTTCATTTACGAACCTGGCAGGGAACAGCCGGGAGCAGGTGCAGAAGCGTGAGGAGGAGTACCGAAAGCTGATCGACATGGCAGGGACATTAGGGCTTGAGCAGGCTCTTGACTGCTACGGCAGGGCGGCCGCGCTGGAACCGGGAGACGGCTCCTGGGCGCAGGCGCTCCTGGACCGCATCATGGCGGATTATCAGTTCAGCCTTGAGGAAGAAGCCGGGGTGAAGGAACAGATTTTCCGTGTGCTGCCGGGGAGCGGGCGGACGGTCCTGGAACAGCTCGAGGCATCGGCGGAGCAGTTTGGCGGTTTCGCGTACCGCATGGGGCTTGCCTACTGGTATTTTTATGAAGGGAGCGGAGGACGCGCAGCGGCGTGTCAATGGTTCAGGAAAGCAGTGGACGCGGGGGAGGCTCTGGGGACACGACAAATGCCGGATGGACAGGAAGACGGGATTACCGATGGGACAGAGGCCGCGCACGAGCCGGACTGGCTTGGCTCCGCCATCGTGCACGCGCGGATCGGCGCATATTATGACAAGCTGGGGAAGCTGGATGAGAACGGGGAACGGCAAGCGGAATACTGGACATTCTGGTGCGACCTGAAGGAGCTCTGGCAGCTCGGGGAGGTAAGCCCCGGGAACCCGGAGATCAGGAGGCAGATTGCGGCGGAGCTGCTGGGATGCATCATTATGCAGTCGAAAGAACTGTGGGAGCACGGGGAGACAAAAGAGGAGGCGGTCCAAATCATCGGGGAGATCGAATCCCTGGCGTGGGCGGAGGATGCTATCCGGGCGGAAGGGGACGATGAGGCAGAGGACGGGCAGCCTGGAGGCACGGAAGGGCCGGATGCTGTATTGTCCGCCCAGTGCGAGGATGCAAGGGAGGCGCTTGAGCGGGCATATGGGATGGATTAGCTGGAAATCGAATCAATAGGTTGATGAGCATGGCATATGCAATGGCGGGAAAGGAACAGAAGTGGAGGACAGGATATGAGAGATCAACAGAATCAGGGAGAACAGACGAGGAGGCTGGTCCGTGACGACAAGGTTGAAAGCACGGCGGATTCCGAAAATGATAGGAAGAATGAGGAGGCGGGGAAGTCGGCCGGTAACGGCAAGTGCGGGAACAGAGCGGATTCCGGGAAGGCTTTGAAGAATGGGGAGCCGGAGAAGCCGCTGCAGAAAACGGTGAAGGAAAAATTTCCGGCGGCGGCTGCGGGGCTGGCGGCCGGTTCAGTCCTGTGCGCGGCGCTGTGCTTTTTGGCATCGGAGGTTCCTTCCGGCTGGGAAGGGCCGTTTTCGTTTGCATCGGCGCAGGCAGAGGAGTGGCTTGAGAGTATGCTTACGGAGACCGGGACGCGGGAGCAGGCGGGAGCTGTGGGCGATGGCGCTGAGGCGCAGGGAGAACCCGATCCGGGAGCGGCCACAGCGTCAGCCGAGACAGGCGCACCGGATGATGGCGGCGCTGCCATGGAAAGCGGATCCGGGGACGAATCGGAAAGCGAGTCAGAAAGTGAATCGGAAAGCGAGCCGGAGAGCGGGACGGGGAATCCTGGGCAATTGGAGAGCCGGCCGGGGAGTGAATCGGAAAGCGAGCCGGAGAGCGGCACGGAGAATCCTGAACAATCGGAGCTGCCGCAGGCGGATCAGGCAGAGGATCCGGCGCAGACGGAGCTGCAGTCGGAGGGTCAGCCGGAGAGCGAGGCGCCAGATGAGCTGCAGTCGGAGAACGAGGCGCAGACGGAGCCGCAATCGGAGAACCAGTCGGAGAGCG
>CAYRKA010000021.1:0-24273 GCA_964424785.1 uncultured Lachnospiraceae bacterium
CATCGACCCCAAATAATTTGATTGAGGAGGTTTCAAAACAATGTCAGATTTGAGTTTTGAACAAATGCTGGAAGAATCATTAAAAACAATTCATAATGGAGAGGTAGTCGAAGGCACTGTGATTGATGTTAAAGAAGATGAGATCATTCTGAACATTGGCTATAAGGCTGACGGTATTATTACCAGAAGTGAATATACAAACGAGCCGAATGCTGACCTTCGAGAGCTTGTTCATGTGAACGATAAGATGGAAGCAAAAGTGCTTAAGGTGAACGACGGAGACGGACAAGTCCTTTTGACCTACAAGCGTCTCGCGGCGGAGAAGGGCAACAAGAGGCTGGAAGAGGCGTTCAATACGCAGGAGGTCCTGAAGGCGCCGGTAGTCCAGGTGCTTACAGGCGGGCTGAGTGTTGTTGTCGAGGAGGCGCGTGTGTTCATCCCGGCCAGCCTTGTCTCTGACACATATGAGAAGAACCTTGAGAAGTATGCAGGCCAGGAGATTGAGTTCGTGATTACCGAGTTCAATCCGCGTAGGCGAAGGATCATCGGTGACCGCAAGCAGCTTCTTGTTGCGCGCAAGGCTCAGATGCAGAAGGAGCTTTTCGAACGCATCCATCCGGGCGATGTTGTTGAGGGCCTTGTCAAGAATGTGACGGATTTTGGCGCATTTATCGACCTTGGAGGAGCAGATGGGCTGCTTCATATCTCCGAGATGTCGTGGGGACATGTCGAGAATCCGAAGAAAGTTTTCAAGGTAGGCGAGAAGCTGACCGTCCTGATCAAGGATATTAATGGCGAAAAGATTGCGCTCAGCCTGAAGTTCCCGGATCAGAATCCGTGGCTGACGGCTGGGGATAAGTATGCTCCGGGCAGTATCGTAGAGGGCAGAGTTGCGAGGATGACGGACTTTGGCGCGTTCATCGAGCTTGAGCCGGGCGTTGATGCCCTGCTTCATGTATCGCAGATATCCCACAACCATGTGGACAAGCCGTCGGATATCCTCAAGACCGGCCAGATCATCCAGGCGAAGGTTGTTGACTTCAACGGCGAGGATCGGAAGATCAGCCTCAGCATGAAGGCGATTGAGTCTGCTCAGGCTCCGAAAGAGGAGGAGACGGCTGATTACGCTGAGTAATTGCGGCGCGGGCCTCACAGAAATGTGTGCCGCAGCGGCGAAGCTGTCCCAGGTAAGAGGTGGAGTATGCGCTGCGGGCTGCATGGTCTGAACATATTTTTACAGGAGATCAGACAAATAAGCGGTTTTCGGAAGTATCCGAAGACCGTTTTTTCTGCGCAGGCCCGCGAGAGGTATCTTGCTGCTGATGCAGCACGCGGGCCGCGCGACGAGTAGGTCAGATTGCATCTTCCCTACTCGATTGCGCACAGGGACGGCAAGGAAATTCCAGCGGCAAGGGTCGATAATTCTCCCCTGTCCGGATATACAGGTCGCGAGATGAAATCAACCGCGTGAATGTGCAAGGCAGCGGATGATATACAGCGAGATCTTTTCTGTGTCCTTTAGAAAATCGTCCGTACATTCAAAATACAGCGCCTTTGACTCGTATGACTTGCGCAGGCATGGCGTGAAAAGCTCTTCCGGTTGAGGCAGGAAATGTCCGGTTTTGCGCACGCAGCAGTTGGCAGGTTTAGCAGGTTCACGGTGCATTTTATCGACATATGCGCCGACGCTTTTGTGTATGGCCTGGTTCTCGAGCGGCAGATAATAATAATTCCGATAATCTGGGAAAAAGCAGCGCAGTTCACCGCAGGTCAATGGAACAGCCAATGTGGCTTCCCTGTCGCGGGCTTGCAGGGTAAGTGTGCTTTCGGGCGCATTTTTGAAGGTGAATTGCAGGGTAAGAGGGTGAGGCAGCGTATATTTGAGCAAAAAGTGAAATACGGCAGCCTTTCCGATAATCTCGCAGGCAGCAGATTGTGGCCCGGTCTGCCCGCCTAAAAGCGCAGGATAGGCCGCGAGCCGCAGGATGTGTGTCATTCCGACTATATCATCGTGGTTGTGCAGCAATAGTACTGAGCGTAGTCCGGCGCTGTAATCCCTTGCCGAGGTGTCAGTCTGAGCCAGGCAGCATTTAGCCTGCGTGGCATTTACCGTGCTGCTATCTCCTGCGGAGCTACCTGTCTGTGCAGGCATAGCCCAGGCTACCTTTGCGAGGGAGGCGGTTCGGATATACTCCCTGTACAGACCGGCCATGTCGCTTCCGGCAGCCGTGTCTGTGCGCTGCCATCCGACGAAAGCTTCGAGGGAGGCCTGGCTCATGCGGGTAAGAGAGAGCAGTTTTTTCATCGGACGGAATCTCTGGTACAGATCAAGGGATTCCTGTATATGCAGCTCTTTTGCTTTCGCGTTCAGGAACGGAATATCAAAGGTCGACCCGTTGAAGTGAATGATGGTGCGGTATCGTGCAGCTTCGGCGACGAATGCCTCCACCAGGGAAGTCTCCTCATCGTAGCTTTCGGCGAGGCGCTGGCGCAGGATCCAGTCTGCTCCGTCAAAATGTAGCGTGCCGATCAGGAAAACCATTGATGAGGCTGCAGAGAGCCCGGTGGTCTCAATATCGAAGAACAGGCAGTCCTGCGGATCGTAACCGAGTATTTCACAGTAGGTGTCAAACGGTGCAACTTTATCAGTAAATTCTATCATAATAATCCTTCCTGTATGGGATTTCAGACTTTGCCGGTTTCAGTATATACGAAAAACAGAAAAAAAGCCAGCGATATGGCCGTGAGTAATCAGTAGCTTGCCAATAGGGCATCCGTATGGTAAACTGCGTTTGACGCAGAAAATGCGGTAGTATTGTGTAGATCCTTACAGGCCCGCAGGGTGGATATCGAAAACGGAGGATGCGGCAGAAGGGAAGTGGTTGTTTGGGACAATGTCAGGAGCGTAATTATGGGATCGATGCGCTGAGACTCCTCGCCATGTTTATGGTGGTTGTGCTGCATATACTGGGCAAGGGTGGCGTGCTGCAGACGGCACAGGGAGTTCAGTCAAAGGTGAGCTGGTTTTTGCAGATCGCGGCGTTTTGCGCGGTTGACTGCTATGCATTGATCAGCGGTTACACAGGCTACACGGAGCGCGAGAAGAAATACCGTTACGGGAAATATTTCGGTATGTGGTTGCAGGCGTTTTTCTACAGCTTTGGCTGTACGCTGCTCTGGTATTTTGCGCATCCGGGGAGCGTCAGCCGTGCGGACCTGGCGATGTCGGCATTTCCTGTGCTGACTGACCAGTACTGGTATTTCCGCGCGTATACGCCGCTGTTTTTTGTGATCCCATGGCTGAACCGGCTGGTGCGCAGGTGTTCAGAGCGGGAAGTGACCGGCCTTGTCGCGGTTCTGTTTGTGCTGTTTTCTTGTTATGGGACCGTTGCAGCGCTGTTCGCGGATCCGTTTGCGCTGAAGGAAGGCTACAGCTTTGTGTGGCTGGCGTTCCTGTATCTTGCGGGGGCCTGGATGAAGAAATGCCGGATCGCAGAGCGCGTGAGTATGCGGACTGCGGCCCTGGCCTATCTGTTGTCTGTCCTGGTGACATGGGGCTCGCGGATGGCGATTCACAGGCTGACGGTCCGCGTGCTTGGCGATACCTTTGGGAGGAATCTTCTGTACAATTATACGTCGCCGACGGTCGTCCTGGCCTCCGGTGCGCTGCTGGCTTTGTCTTCCGGGATCCGTATAGAGGGGATATGCCGCAAAGCGGTGCGTTTCCTGGCGCCGGCTTCGTTCGGCGTCTATCTGCTGCACCGCCAGGATCTCGTGTTTGACCGCTTTTTCAACGGGACGTTTCGGTTCATTGCGGTCATGCCTCCGTGGGGAATTCCGCCTGCTGTGATCGGAATTGCGCTGGCGGTCTGCGCGGCCTGCCTGGCGATCGATAAAATCAGGGCATGGCTGTTTCGCATATGCAGGATTGCACAGGCAGGAGAGCGGATTGAGCGCAGAATCCGCTGCGTGTGGGAGAGGCTCATACCGTGCCTTATAAAAGATTGAAATATTGAGGCGCGGATTTCCTTTTTTCGCAAAAAAGTCTGGACGAATCTGTAGTTTTATGAGAAAATAAAGAGTATTAAATTCATTATCGAAAGGAGTTTTAACATGATTTATTCACGCGAAGTAGAAGAAATGTGCCCGGTTGCACAGGGCGTTCATCATGGCGCTGCTCCGATCCCGGAGGAGGCAAAGTGGGTACAGGCGAAGGAAGTAAAGGATATTTCCGGCCTGACGCATGGCATTGGCTGGTGTGCGCCGCAGCAGGGCGCCTGTAAGCTGACGCTGAATGTCAAGGAAGGTATCATCCAGGAAGCGCTCGTCGAGACGATCGGCTGCTCCGGCATGACGCATTCCGCGGCAATGGCATCAGAAATCCTTCCGGGGCTGACGGTCATGGAAGCACTGAATACGGATCTTGTCTGTGATGCGATCAACACAGCGATGAGAGAGCTGTTCCTGCAGATTGTCTACGGCCGCAGCCAGTCCGCTTTCTCCGAGGATGGCCTTACGATCGGCGCAGGCCTTGAGGATCTCGGCAAGGGGCTTCGCTCCCAGGTCGGTACGATGTACGGCACACTGAGCAAGGGACCGCGTTACCTTGAGATGGCAGAGGGTTATGTGACGGGTATCGCCCTTGACGAGGAGAATCAGATCATTGGTTACCAGTTTGTGAACCTCGGCAAGATGACAGACTTCATCAAAAAGGGTGACGATCCGAATGCCGCCTGGGACAAGGCAAAGGGCCAGTATGGCCGCGTAGCTGACGCAGTGAAGATTATTGATCCGAGAAAAGAGTGACAGGGAGGTAACGGAAATGGCTTTATTTGAATCATATGAGAGAAGAATTGACAAGATCAATTCGGTATTGAACGGTTACGGCATCGCTTCCATTGAGGAAGCCGAGAAGATCACGAAGGATGCCGGGCTTGACGTTTACAATCAGATCAAGGGCATCCAGCCGATCTGCTTCGAGAATGCATGCTGGGCATACACCGTGGGAGCGGCCATCGCGATCAAAAAGAACTGCCGCAAGGCTGCCGAGGCTGCCGCAGCGATCGGTGAGGGTCTTCAGTCTTTCTGCATCCCGGGCTCTGTTGCCGACACTCGTAAGGTAGGCCTCGGCCACGGCAATCTCGGCAAGATGCTGCTCGAGGATGAGACAGAGTGCTTCGCATTCCTGGCAGGTCATGAGTCTTTCGCGGCCGCGGAGGGCGCGATCGGTATCGCAGAGAAGGCCAACAAGGTCCGCCAGAAACCGCTCCGCGTTATTCTGAATGGCCTCGGCAAGGACGCCGCCCAGATCATCGCGAGGATCAATGGTTTTACATACGTTGAGACAGAGTACAATCCATACACGAACGAGGTGAAGGAAGTATTCCGCAAATCCTACTCCGACGGCCTCCGCGCGAAGGTGAACTGCTACGGCGCGAACAGCGTTCCGGAGGGTGTTGCCATCATGTGGAAGGAGAATGTTGACGTATCCATCACAGGTAACTCGACGAATCCGACTCGCTTCCAGCATCCGGTAGCGGGCACCTACAAGAAAGAGCGCCTCGAGGCAGGCAAGAAGTACTTCTCAGTAGCATCCGGCGGCGGCACAGGCCGTACGCTTCACCCGGACAATATGGCGGCCGGCCCGGCTTCTTACGGCATGACCGATACGCTTGGCCGTATGCATTCCGATGCGCAGTTCGCAGGATCCTCGTCCGTACCGGCCCACGTAGAGATGATGGGTCTGATCGGCGCAGGCAACAACCCGATGGTTGGCATGACGGTTGCGGTAGCCGTCTCCATCGAGGAAGCGGCGAAGGCAGGCAGGTTCTAAGGATTGATCCGGCGCTATCCGCACAAGTCATTCCGTGACAGTCCGGCGCTGGCTGGGCTGCCGCGGAAAACGATGTCAGGAGCATCCGGCAGTCTCCGAAAGGAACGGGATGGGCCGTGGGCGCAGCGAATCATCTTTCGCAGGTTCCGCTAAGCTCTGTTATATCGTCTATCGGGATACAGATATCGCCCTGTCGCTTTTTGGTGTCTGGCTTATTGTTGACTGATAGATTGTCAGATGCAAAGAGGTGGATCTCTCTTTTGCGGAAATCAATTTTTTTGACGGTGCCGGAGATGGTCACGTATTTTCCACCCTCTTTTTGGGGATCCCGTTGAAAATAAGTAATAGAAATATGCGCGGCGGACAGGTCAGATTGCGTTTTTCCTGCCCGATTTTCAAGCTGTTCCTGGATGAGATGGAATCGTTCATCCAGAAGTTCTTTCATATCTTCTGACAGTTCCACTTCCGTATCGGTCAGCCTGGCTGTTTCCCTGATCTGATCCTCGTAGCCGGTCAAGGCCGCAAAAGGAGAAAACTGCGCCGCACGGTTCTGGAGGCTCATCTGCGGATGGACGTGCGATACATGGTGCGGCAGATGGATAATGTCGTCGTATTTATGGCTGTCTTTGTTCTGAATCATGAAATATGTTTCCCTTCGGGGCAGTATCCTGAACGGTTCAGGCGTTGATAGGCGGGAATAAAGTCCATTCCTGAATGGTAGCCGGCGGCGCCGTAGCCGGGCTTTGTGTCCGCTGGCATTGCGGTGCTACGTCAGGCCTTGTGCCCGCCTATCTGTCGGTTCCTTTCTATAGTAGTCGCGCCCTCCTGCAGGTTCATGCCCCGGAGGACAGCGTTCTTTCCGAACCGTTTCCTGATATCCAGCATAGTTTGCTGAAGCTTTTTTTCCCGTTCCAGAGTTTCCTTTTCCTTTTGCCGTTCTGTTTCCAGGCCGGCATAGTCTGTGAAAAGATCCATCTGCTCATATCCGGATCCAGGGGGTATGTCTTCCTCGCGGATCACATGGTTGGCGGTAATGTTCACCCGGCGCACGAGCAGCTCCGGATTTACGATCTGGTCGTAGAGTTCCGTAGCCTTATTCAGGATCAGTCTTGTGCTGGAGCTGTATTTCCCGAGATTGATGCTGCCATGTGCATATCCGGGTACCTTCCGGCCGTAGTGGTCTGTGGTCACGGAGCCATGGTAATGCTTGCCGCGGCCATCCTCAAGGCTTGCCTTGTCGTAGCCGACCGTCAGGACGATCTGGTCGGTGACAAGCCCCTTGTTGACCAGGTCAAGGACTAGCAGGTCAGCCATCTCACGGACGATGAGCCCTGCCTTTTCGTACGTGTAAGGGCAATGCAGTACCTGTCCGGAGCTGAGGCTGCTGCTCTCCGGCCTGTAGGACTTGATGAGGGCGATCGTGGTCGGCTCCCAGCCCCAGGCGTGGTCGATCAGCAGCTCCGCGTTGACGCCAAAGAGTTTATATAAAAGCTCCTCATTGTAGTAGTCATTGGCTTTGCCAAGGGAGCATCTGGCGATATCGCCCATTGTGTAAAGCCCGGCTGCCTGCAGCTTTTTGGCGTAGCCGCGGCCCACTCTCCAGAAATCTGTGAGCGGAGTGTGTGACCACAGAAGCCTGCGGTACGTGTATTCATCCAGCTCTGCGATGCGGACGCCGTCTTTGTCAGGCGGCACATGCTTCGCGACGATATCCATTGCTACCTTGCAGAGGTAGAGATTGGTTCCGATGCCGCAGGTGGCAGTGATGCCGGTGGTACAAAGGATATCCCGTACGACAGCCATTGCCAGTTCCCGCGCGGTCATCTGATAGAGGGAGAGGTAATCCGTCACGTCCATGAAAACCTCATCGATAGAATATACATGAATATCCCCGGCGGAGATGTATTTCAGGTAGATATTATAAATCCGTGTGCTGTAATCCATGTACAACTGCATCCGGGGCTGGGCGGTGATATAGGCAATCTCCAGCGACGGGTCGCGGGAAAGGGCGTCAGCGTCGATGGAGGATGAGGAGAAGACGTACTGTCCATTGATGCGGGGCAGCCTCCGCTGGCGAACCGCAAGGGAGAGCCGCTCGCGGTTGGCGTCACGGATCTTCTGGATGACCTCGAACAGCCTGGGACGCCCGGGGATACCGTATGCCTTCAGGGAAGGTGATACGGCGAGGCAGATGGTCTTTTCCGTGCGGGAGGAATCGGCGACTACAAGATTCGTGGTCAGCGGATCCAGATGGCGTTCCGCACATTCTACGCTGGCATAAAAGGATTTCAGGTCTATGGCGAGATAGATGCGCCCGCCGGCGGAGCCAGATATAGAATCAGCCAATGAAAATCATCTCCTTACTATCCGACAGGATATCCCGTGGTGTCAGCTTATGCAGCAGGCGGCTTGCCTATCACAGGCAGAACAGATGTTTGGTATATGAAACAGTATAAAATGGAACGTGTGTGTTGTCAACAGGAAGATTTCGGAGAAATTGTCATATACTGTAAAAGTGACATTCTATAAATGCCAAATTGTGCCCTGGATTGCCATATAATAAAAGAAAACGACAGCCACTAAATGTCGAACGGGAGAGATTATATGTACAAGAACAGGGCGGAAGGCGGTGGCAATAATATTTGTGGGCGGAAAATCTGTGAAATCAGATGCAGCCTGCCGCAGAAGACGTCACAGAGGAAGCTGGCTGATATGCTTCAGATGACCGGGCTTGATATCGATAAGAATGCTGTGCAGAGAATCGAGAGTGGGAAACGTTTTGTGACAGACATCGAGCTGAGAGCGATTGCTTCGGTGCTCAATGTGAGCTATGAAGAGCTTTTGGATGGCTGAGGGAATAATGAAACAGGATGCGGATTTGCCGGGGAGCCGGCAGCCCGCATTTTTTTTGATCGCAGGACTGCGAGAAGCAAGTATATTGCTGCTGACGCAGCACGCCTTCGCGCGGCGAGCAGGTCAGATTGAATCTTCCCTGCTCGATTGTCATAGGAAACTTTGTTTCCTATGAATTGCGCATTGCGCATAAATTCTGATATGCAAAACTTGCAGAATGTGCTACAATAATTAAAGTAAGTATATCGGGCAGGGAATAAAGGACGGGACAGCGGCAGAAACAGCAGCGGCATTTGCCAGGCAGGAGGATACGGGATCTATGAAAAAATCCTATACAGTCGGGGTATTAATTGGCAACGCGAATTCGTCGTACACAATGGATTTGATGCAGGGGATTTACCATGCGGCAGAGGAGCTGGGGGCAAATCTTCTCTTTTATCTCGGTATTCACAGTGAAAATTATTATCATTCTTATTTTGGGGCGGAAGACAGGGATAACTTTGATTATCAGTATAACATTGTCTATGATTATACGCTGTTCGGCAAGGTTGACGCACTGATTATTTCATATGGGACGATCGTACAGTTCCTGGAGGATAACAATACCAATGCGTTCCTTGGCCGTTTCCGGGGGATTCCGTATGTGATCCTGGAGGAGCATGCCGGACATAAGGCGGGTATTTCAATTATTGCGGACAATTATCACGGAATGTACGAGGTTGTGGAGCATCTTGTGCGCGACCACGGCTGCAGGAGAATCACTTATCTGGCGGGGCCGCACAGCAATACGGATGCCCGGGAACGCCGTGAGGCAGTATATGATGTCATGAAGAAGTATGGCATTCCGTTTGATGAGAGCCATGTTGAGTATGGCGATTATTCGGAGTGCGTAGAGCCGCAGATTGCGCGTCTGTTCGGACGCATCCCGGATATGGACGCGATGATATGTGCGAATGACATTATGGCTGACGCGGTGTACAAGGAGTGCGCGAAGCGCGGCCTGGTTGTCGGCAGGGATATCGCGGTGACCGGCTACGATGATTGTGATGTGGCGGAGTCGATGAACCCGCCGCTCACAACGGTGCTTCAAAATGTATATGATATGGGCCATATGGCGCTTGAAAGCGCACTTCAGCTTATCCTGGACGGGAAGGCGCGCACGATTGTTATGCCGGCGCAGGTGAAGTACCGCAGCTCATGCGGGTGCAGCGCTGCGGATAAACACAGGCCGGGGCTGACAATGGATCAGGTGTGCGGGAGCTGGGGGACTTACCGGGAGAGCGCTGTGGCGCGCTGCGTGGCGGGATCGCTTCGCGCGAACCAGAGCGCTGATGCGCGGGCTGCCGTTGCGGAGTATATCCGGCAGATCCTGGAACCGGATTTCCGTAAAAAAGAGAATCATGACCTGATCCTGGTGCGGCTTGAGCGTATGCTCAACTGTAATGTGGACCAATATATTTCTGTTTATTCTTTTATGAAGGAACTGATTGCCTGTATCAATGAGTGGATGTCATGGCAGATCAGCCACCCGCAGATGCCTGTCTGTAATTGTGTGGAGCTCATGGAGTTCGGGAACCAGATCCAGGAAACAATTGTGCATCACATCATCAAGGCGGACAAGGACCGTTTTTCCATGTTTCTGCAGGAGAGCAGGTTCCTTCCGATGATCTCACGCGATATGATGAGCCATATTGAGAATGATAAGGAATTCTACCGTGCCGCCATGCAGAAGCTTGGGGCGCTGAAGGCCAGGAATTCCTATCTGTACATTTTTAAGGAACCGATCCGTCACAGGCGGGGTGATGTGTGGCGCTGCCCGGAGGAGTTGTATCTTGTGGCTTCGCAGGAAGGGGAAACAGTGACCTCTTACGGAGAACACGAGTATCCTGTGCTCACTTCAGAGAATGGTTTTGCAACCTACCGTGGGGCAGGCCGTTATGCAATGAGTATTGTCTGCCTGTTTTCCGGGGAGATGCAGTATGGGATACTGGTGACGGAGATCGATCCGTCGAGCCTCTCGCTGTTTCATCTGATCAGTATGCAGATTGGCAATGCACTCAGGTTTCATGATGTTTCAAGAGACCAGCGCCAGACGCAGGATGCGCTCGAGCATGTCGTCGAGGAGATCAAAGAGAAGAATGAAGTGCTGAACTTTATTTCCGAGTATGATGCGCTGACCGGTATTCTGAACCGAAGGGGTTTTATGGAACGCGCAGTCCGTATGAACCGCGGCAATCCTGGCCGGGAGGCAGTCCTGATCTTCGCCGATCTTGATCATCTCAAGGAGATTAATGACTGCTTTGGGCATCTGGAAGGTGATTTTGCATTGAAGCAATGCGCGGAGACGATGCGGGAGGCGGTGGGCGACAGGGGAATCATCAGCAGGATCGGCGGCGATGAGTTCGCGGTGATGGCAATCGGGGGAGAGCAGGATGGCGAAGGGATCATTGCCCGTGTCAGGGAGACAAATGAACGGTTTAACGCTGTCTCCGATAAGAAATATTACGTGGAGATATCGATGGGCTGTCAGCCGATTGTGTGCGGCGAGGATGTGGTCATATCAGATATACTGGAAAAGGCGGACCGGGCGCTTTATCATGCAAAGGAAGAGCGGCGCTCTTCCCCGCTGAAAAAGAGACAGGGAAGGATTGCGGATCCAGGGGATAGAGATACAAAGGGAGAACCGAACGGAGATACATATGATCCAGATTGATAAACTGACACAATTTTACCTGTCCCAGTACGAGCAGGCTGCAAACAAAAAAGGAATCAGGTTGAACCGTTATACGGACTTCGACGCGTATGCCGCACGGTTCGCAAAGACGCTTTCACGTACGCGGGCGGCGAGGCTGAATCACCTCATGCTTGCCGATTACCACAAACAGACAAAAAATATTTACTGCTATGCACTGCGCAGAAAAAGGGAACGGTCGCTGGCACTGATGCGGGACGGGGTAATCCCACGTCTGGTCCGTCTCGATCTTGACTTCCTGCTGCCGGAGCAGAGAGAGGGAATTAACGGGGAGTTCCTCGCTTTTATGCGACAGCGGCTGCCGGAGCGTATCTGTGCGGAATCCCTGTTCGACCTCTATCCGCTGTACCGGCAGTACAAGATCCAGAACAAAATATTTGATCTTGTGCCGACCCGGCCTGAGCTGGAGTTCCCGGAGACGCTTGAGATGAAGCGTCATTTTATCCTGCATATCGGCCCGACAAACAGCGGTAAGACCTTCCAGTCGCTGCGCAGGCTGCGTACGGCCTCGCATGGAGTCTATCTCGGCCCGCTGCGCCTGCTGGCGCTCGAGGTTTATGAGAAGATGCGGGAATACAACGTGCCGTGTACGATGCTGACCGGGCAGGAATGTATTGAGGATGAGGACAGCCGTGTGACGGCTTCGACGATTGAGATGGCGGACTTTGATAATGCATACGATATCGCTGTGATCGACGAGGCGCAGATGATGGCGAATCCTGACCGTGGTCATTCTTGGACGAAAGCGATCCTTGGTCTGCGCGCGCAGGAGATCCATATCTGTTCAAGCCCGACGGCGGAGGCAGTGCTGAAGCATCTGATTACGGTCTGTGGCGATGATTATACGGTCAACCGATACAAGCGCAAGACCAGGCTGGTATGCGAGGAGGAGGCTTTCGATTTCCCGGGGGATGTGCGCCCGGGCGATGCCCTGATTGTTTTCTCAAAAAAATCTGTCCTGGATGTGGCAGGCCGCCTTGAGGAGGAGCATATTGATGCAAGTGTGATTTACGGCAGCCTGCCTCCGGAGATCCGCAGGAGGCAGATGCATCTGTTTACGCGCAGGAAGACAAAGGTGGTCGTTGCGACCGATGCGATCGGGATGGGGCTGAACCTGCCGGTACGACGCATTGTCTTTTTGCAAACAGACAAGTTCGACGGGACGAACCGCAGACCGCTGAATGTTTCGGAGATCCGACAGATTGCGGGCAGGGCGGGACGCTTTGGCATTTACAATACCGGCTACATTAATGCGATGGGAGAGGAGTCGCTCGAATTTATCCGGGAGAAGTGGGCGGAGGAGGAACAGCCGGTCACAAAGGTCAACCTGGGGTTCCCGCAGGTGCTGCTCGATATCGACGAGCCGCTTGACGCGATCCTGCGCGTCTGGCATGATGTCACGCCGGAAGAACCGTTTGAGAAGGAGAATGTCGACGAAGCGCTTTTCCTGTATGACAGGGCGAAAAGGGCGCGGGAACAGATCGATGGCTTTGACAACAAGAGGCTTCTGTATCGGATGATTACATGCCCGATCGATATCAAGGATCGGGATGTCGTTGCACTATGGCTTGAGTACTGCATGACGTATTCTGCTGATATTTCGCTGAGGCGCCCTGTCATCGCGGGGCGCAGGAACAGCCGTGGCCTGGCACAGTATGAGAGCTATTACAAGCAGCTGGATCTCTACTACCAGTTCTCGAAGCGGCTTGGCAAGGTGATCGATGAAAAGTGGCTCAAACGTGAGCGCGAGCGCACGGAGGCATCTATCATGCGTTATCTCGCGAAGGACAAGCAGGAGTATATTGCACGCTGCCAGTATTGTGCGAGGCCTCTGCCGCTGGGCTATCCGTTTCGGATCTGCCAGAGGTGCTATGAAGAAGATGAATCATGAACACAATCGAGTAGGGAAGATGCAATCTGACCTACTCGTCGCGCCGAGGGCGGCAGCGGCTCTGCCGCTGAAAGTTCCTTGCCGCCCCGTGCGATCGGAGAGGGGAGTTTACCGCCCCTATCCGCCCGCGCGGCTCGTATGCTGCGTCAGCAGCAAAATACCTCTTGCGGGCCTGCGCATAAAAAGAGAAACGGAATAGTATGCGCTACGCCGTTTCTGAAAAGGGTTCAGGGTTGCCAGTAAGCTCTGCAGCGTTACTCGCGGAGTTCAAACAGCCGGGCGACCGGTACATCGAGGGCATCGGCGATATCAAAGAGTTTTTCAAGTGAGATGGAGGTTTTCATGTTAGGCGCTTCCAGATTGCTGATATGAGTACGGCTCAGCTCTGTGCTTTCTGCAAGCTGAATCTGTGTCATGCCGCGCAGCTTGCGATAGTAGGCTATCGTCAGTCCGAGCTGCCGGTACTGGTCTTCTCTTTTTGCATTCATTTTGTTTTCCTCCTTATTGTTACAGTTTAGTATTTTAAAAAGGAAAACAAAACAATACGGAGGGTTGTAAATGCAAAGTTAATAGTTGCTGAACTGCACTGGGAAAATACGATTCATACAAAAATAATAATCATGGAATGCAGGCCGTCCCTGAACGGTTCTTTCCCCGGGCGGGGGCAGCATCGTGGGGCAGGACAGACCTGTTTTTTCAGAAGGAGGATATCAGATGACAGAACCGGTATTGGTAGTGATGGCGGCAGGCATGGGCAGCCGCTATGGTGGGTTGAAGCAGATTGACCCGATTGACCCGCAGGGGCATATCATTATGGATTTTTCCGTTTATGACGCGGTGAGGGCGGGCTTCCGCAAGGTTGTTTTCATTATAAAAAAGGAAAACGAGAAGGATTTTCGCGAGGCGATCGGGGACAGGCTGTCGAAGCAGATTGAGGTGGCGTATGTGTTCCAGGATTTGCACAATATCCCGGAGGGTTTTTCTGTGCCGGAGGGCCGTGTGAAGCCGTGGGGGACGGGACATGCGATACTGAGCTGCGTTGGTGAGCTTGACGGGCCGTTCGCGGTCATCAATGCCGACGATTATTATGGACGTCATGCGTTTGAGATGACGTACAGGTTCCTGTCCGAAAACGAGGACAGCAAAGACTGCTGCCATTATATGATGGTTGGCTACAAGGTTGAAAACACGCTGACGGAGAACGGGTATGTGGCGCGCGGCGTCTGCGAGATTGATGATGAGGGCTATCTGGAGGAGATCCATGAGCGCACGCATATCGAGAAGCGCGGCGGCGGGGCTGCGTATACGGAAGACGATGGGGCGACGTGGACTCAGATCGCGCCCGGCAGCGTTGTTTCCATGAATATGTGGGGCTTCACGGAGAGCATCCTCGCGGAGTTGCAAGGCAGGTTCGCGAAATTCCTCGGGGAGAACCTGCAGGCGAACCCGTTGAAATGCGAATATTTCCTGCCGTTTGTGGTCGATGAGCTTCTGAAGGAGCACAAAGCATCGGTGCGCGTCCTCAGATCGCCTGACCGCTGGTACGGCGTGACGTACAGGGAGGACAAGCAGGCCGTGATGGATGCGATGGCCAGGCTGAAGGACGAGGGCGTTTATCCGCAGGACCTGTGGAACGTTAAAAATGCTTGACAGTGGATTGGGTAAGTGTTATAGTGTATGGGAATTTAATATGATAAACCGTTGAAGCGGAGATAACGGCAATGATGCCTTCACAGAGAGCCTGAGATGCTGGGAACCAGGCAGGAAACAAGTTGTCAAATGGACCGCTGAGGGTGCAGTCAAATGTGGTTGCCGGATTGTGATAGCTGACAGATCAGAAGGTCGTGAGGTTAAGGTTCCACAGAGTATTCTGCGACGTGACAGGCAGACGTCATATGCCGGGGATATGTCAGTATCTCGCTAAGAGCATGGTTTATTCCATGAATTCAGGGTGGCACCGCGGATAAGCATTTTATTCGTCCCTGACAGATCGTTTTATTCTGTCAGGGGCTTTTTTGCGTCTCAAAACGGTTCAGAGGAGGTAAGGCCATGAAAATTTTCCCATCTTTACAGGAAGCCCGGGAGCTTGCAGCCACCGGCAAATACAATGTGCTGCCGGTGAGCTGTGAGATCCTTTCGGACTTCACGACACCGATTGAAACAATGAGGATTCTGAAAAATGTATCGACACACTGCTATATGCTCGAATCCGCAGCCGCAGATGAAAAATGGGGCCGGTATACGTTCCTCGGCTTCCAGCCGAAAATGGAGATCACGTGTGCGGGCGGGGAGATGAAGGCCGGAAACCTCAGGTTTAAGACGGAGCATCCGTCGGAATTCCTGCGGCAGATCCTGTCTGACTACAAGAGCCCCCGCTTTGATGATCTCCCGTCCTTCACAGGCGGGCTTGTGGGATATTTTTCCTATGATTACCTGGGCTACAGCGAGCCGTCGGTGAGGTGTGACGTCGAGGACAGCGAGGCGTTCAAGGATGTCGACTTGATGTTGTTTGACAAGGTGATCGCGTTCGATCATGTCCGGCAGAAGATTATCCTTATCGTCAATGCGCCGCTTGGCGAGCCGGAGACCGGGTACAATGCGGCGGTTGTGGAGCTGAAACAGCTTGTCAGGCTGCTCCGGGACGGAGCAAAGAAAAAGGAACCGGGCGGCAGGCTGCTCGGCGAGGTCACGCCGTTGTTTGATAAGGAACGGTTCTGCGGCATGGTGGAGCAGGCAAAGTGCCATATCCGTGAGGGCGATATCTTCCAGATTGTGCTTTCCAACCGCCTGAGCGCTCCTTTCGAAGGCAGCCTTTTTAACACATACCGTGTCCTGCGCACGATCAACCCGTCGCCGTATATGTTCTATTTTTCCGGGACAGATGTCGAGGTCGCAGGCGCGTCCCCTGAGACGCTGGTGAAGCTTGAAAATGGTGTGCTGCATACGTTCCCGCTGGCGGGGACGAGGCCGCGGGGCAGGACGGAGGAGGAAGACATGGCGCTGGAAGCGGAGCTGCTGGCCGACGAAAAGGAGCTTGCCGAGCACAATATGCTCGTGGACCTGGGGCGGAACGACCTCGGCAAGATCAGCAAATTCGGCACAGTGGAGGTCGAAAAGTTGCATTCCATCGAACGGTACTCCCATGTCATGCATATCGGCTCAACGGTGCGTGGCAGGATCCGGGAGGACAAGGATGCGCTGGATGCCATTGAGGCGGTGCTGCCTGCCGGGACCCTCTCAGGAGCTCCGAAGATCAGGGCCTGCCAGTTGATCGGGGAGATGGAAAATAACAAAAGGGGCATTTACGGCGGGGCGATCGGATATATTGATTTTACGGGAAATATGGATACCTGTATCGCGATCCGCATCGCTTACCGGAAAAACGGCAGGGTATTTGTGAAAAGCGGCGCCGGGATCGTGGCGGATTCGGTGCCTGAAAAGGAATATGAAGAGTGCCTGAATAAAGCCAGGGCCTCCCTGGAGGCGCTCCGTCTCGCGCAGGAGGAAGACCTATGATTTTACTGATCGATAATTATGACAGCTTTTCTTATAATCTGTACCAGCTGATCGGGGAGATCAGGGAAGATATCAGGGTGATCCGCAATGATGAGCTGACGGTGGAACAGATCGGAGCGTTACGTCCTGACCATATCATCCTTTCGCCTGGCCCGGGCAGGCCGGAGGATGCCGGTGTCATTATAGAGGTAGCGAGGACACTCGGCAGGGAGATCCCTGTCCTCGGGGTATGCCTGGGCCACCAGGCGGTCTGCGCGGCTTACGGCGCGACGGTTACCTATGCAAAGGAACTGATGCATGGCAAGCAGTCGGAGGTCCTGTTTGACACAGCCTGCCCGCTATTTTGGGGCTGCCCGGAAATTGCCCCTGTAGCGCGTTATCATTCGCTTGCGGCTGCGGCTGAGACGATCCCGGATGTCTTGCGGATAACCGCGCGCACCAGAGACGGGGAGGTGATGGCGGTACAGCACAGGGAATATCCGATTTATGGTGTACAGTTCCACCCGGAGTCTATTATGACGCCCGACGGCAAAACGATGCTGAAAAATTTTATTAATGGAAAGGAGATATAAGCTATGATTAAAGAAGCCATTGTAAAGATCGTGAATAAGGAGGATCTCACCTATGAAGAGGCCTATGCCGTGATGAATGAAATCATGAGCGGCGAGACGACGCCGACGCAGAATGCCGCGTTCCTGGCGGCGCTCTCCACCAAGAGCGCAAGGGCTGAGACGACGGATGAGATCGCAGGCTGCGCCGCGGCGATGAGGGCGCATGCCGTGAAGGTGGATACCGGGATGGAGCTGCTGGAGATCGTCGGTACCGGCGGCGACAATGCACAGAGCTTCAATATATCCACGACGTCCGCGCTCGTGGCGGCATCTGCCGGGATAAAGGTCGCGAAGCATGGCAATCGGGCAGCCTCCTCCAAATGCGGGACGGCGGACTGCCTGGAGGCTCTTGGCGTGAACATCCAGCAAAGCCCGTCGCGGTGCGTCGAGCTGCTCCATGAGGTGGGGATGTGCTTTTTCTTCGCGCAGAAGTACCATACCTCTATGAAATACGTGGGAGCCATCCGCAAGGAGCTTGGATTCCGCACGGTATTCAATATCCTGGGGCCGCTCACAAATCCGGGAACGCCGTCCATGCAGCTCCTGGGGGTGTATGACGGTTACCTTGTGGAGCCGCTGGCTCAGGTGCTGGTCAGCCTCGGCGTCAGGCGCGGTATGGTCGTGTATGGCCAGGATAAGCTGGATGAGATCTCGATGAGCGCGCCTACGACGGTCTGCGAGATCCGCGACGGGTGGTTCAGGACTTACGAGGTCACTCCTGAGGAGTTTGGCTTTGAACGCTGTACGCGGGATGACCTGAAGGGCGGGGCGCCGGAAGAGAATGCGGAAATTACCCGCGCGATCCTGAGAGGCGAAAAGGGCCACAAGCGAAACGCGGTGCTGATGAACGCGGGCGCAGCAATTTACATCGGCGGCAAGGCTGACAGCATGAAGGAAGGGATCGGCCTTGCCGCAGAGCTCATCGACTCCGGCAGGGCGCTGGATACGCTCGATCGGCTGATCGAGGTGAGCAACCGCCCGGAGGTGGAGGCATGACGATCCTTGACCAGCTTGCAGACTATGCCGGAGAGCGTGTCGCGCAGGCGAAAAAGAAGGTTCCTTACGAAACGGTCAGACAGCAGGCTTTATCGCTCCCGAAGGGCAGCTTCGCTTTTGAAAATGCGCTGAAAAAGCCGGAGCTTGCGTTTATCTGCGAGTGTAAAAAAGCATCCCCGTCCAAAGGAGTGATTGCTTCCGATTTTCCGTATATGCAGATTGCAAAGGAGTATGAGGAGGCGGGAGCGGACTGCATCTCGGTGCTGACCGAGCCGAAGTGGTTCCTGGGCTCCGATGAGTACCTCAGGGAGATTGCGGACGCTGTCTCAATTCCCTGCATCAGAAAGGATTTCACGGTAGACGACTATATGATTTACGAGGCAAAGCTGCTCGGGGCATCCGCCGTGCTTCTGATCTGTTCGATCCTATCCGGGGAACAGCTCCGGGAATATCTTGCCGTATGTGATGCGCTCGGGCTGTCCGCCCTGGTAGAGGCACATGACGAGGCTGAGGTGCAGGCTGCGCTGGATGCCGGTGCGAGGATGATTGGCGTGAATAACCGCAACCTGAAGGATTTTTCCGTGGACACCGGCAACAGCCGCAGGCTCCGGGGGATGATTCCGCGCGAGGCACTGTTTGTATCGGAGAGCGGGGTGCGCTCTGAGCAGGATGTGTCGGCGCTCCGGGAGATGGGCGCGGATGCGGTCCTTGTCGGCGAGGCGCTGATGAGGGCTCCGGATAAGACAGCAAAGCTGGCGGAATTGAGAGGCGGATTATGACCAGAATCAAGCTTTGCGGGATCACGCGCCCCTGCGAGATCCAGATGGCGAACGTATGGAAGCCGGAATACATCGGATTTGTGTTCGCGCCGAAGAGCAGGCGCTATGTCCCGCATGAAGCGGCAGCGGAACTGAAACGGATGCTGGCCCCGGGTATTCAGGCGGTGGGCGTATTTGTGAATGAGAGGGTTGAAACGGTTGCGGAACTGCTTGAGCAAAATATCATCGATCTTGCACAGATCCACGGCAATGAGGATGAAGCGTATATCAGACAGCTGCGTGCGCTCACCGGCAGGCCGGTGATCAGGGCATTTTGCGTCGCCGCAGGCCAGGATACCACCGATATTGAACGCTGTACTGCCGATTACGTGCTCCTCGACTCCGGCGCGGGTACGGGTACGGTATTTGACTGGAAGCTGATACAGGGCATCCGCAGGCCGTATTTTCTCGCCGGAGGCCTGACACCCGGCAATGTCGGCAGGGCTGTGGATACCCTGCATCCTTTCGCGGTTGACGTCAGTTCTGGCATAGAGACGGACGGCGTAAAGGACGCGGCCAAAATAGCTGCGTTTATCGCTGCTGTCGGACGGCAGGCGCCTGGGGAACAAACAGGTTGCCAGACGGCCTGCACTTGTGGTAAACTTACCACCAAATAAATCGGAAAGGCGGCGTGACAATTTATGGATCAATATGAGCAGCAAAAAGAAATGCGCAAGGCGATGAATGCGCGGATGAGCCTGATGATGGGCAGCATTATGCTGATTTTTACAGCGGTCACCTCGACGCTGATGTATGGTATGAACCTGTTCATGCTTGCGGCGGAGACAGTGAAGGGGACAGAGGAGTATGCGGAGATCCTCTCCCAGGCCGATATGAGCGTGACAGCGGCGCGGGTAGTTGCGGCCTGTTTTATGGTGCTCGGGGCGGTGGAGATCTTTTCAGGCGTCTGCGGCGTGCGCTTTTGCAATCGCGTGGATAAATCCGCTTTTACGCTGAAGATTGTGATCATTCTGCTGGTTGCGGAGCTGCTGATGCAGGTAGTGCTCATCGTGACACGTATGCTGAGCATCGGCCTGCTGGTGACGGCGGTCGTGATCCCTCTGGTCATGCTGTGGGGTGCGCTACGGATGCGCAAAATGGCAAAGGCTGACCCGGAGCGCGTCTATGCGGTCGAGACGGAAAAGGACAAGGCACGGGCCTATAGCCGGGACGCGAAGCCTTCAACAAATAAGAGCCTGCGCGAGCGGGCAATGATGCAGGCGAAGTGGACCCCGGAGGGTGAGATTGAAACAGTGGATGAGGCTGAAGCGGAGAACGAGCCGGAAGACGGAACCGTGGCGGAGGATGGGACCGTGGCGGAGGATGACTCTGGACAGAAGGATGGAACCGTAGCGGGAGATGAAAGCTGACAGGCGCTTTTGCACGGCTGCAGTTACCTGGATTTTTTGCGCCCCGGTACGGAGATCGATCCGGATCCGCCGGTGCCAGGCTGCAAGGCGGACAGATCGGAGGATAAGATGGCGAAAGAGATACAGAAGAAAGCGCAGAGGAAGATGCAGGGAGAGCCTGCTGACGAATCAAAGCGCGCGCTGGCGCTTGAGATGATCGGACGGTTGAAGAAGGAATACCCGGATGCGGGATGTACGCTCGATTACGACGATGCGTGGAAGCTGCTGGTCAGTGTGCGGCTTGCGGCCCAATGTACGGACGCGCGCGTGAATGTTGTTGTGGAGAAGCTTTATGAGAAGTTCCCGGATGTGGATGCGCTGGCGGCGGCTGACCCGGATGAGATTGAAGAGATTGTGCGGCCATGCGGGCTGGGTCGGAGCAAGGCACGCGATATCAGCGCATGTATGCGGATGCTGAAGGAGGAGTACGGCGGCAGGGTGCCGGATGATTTTGACGCGTTGCTGCGCCTGCCGGGAGTCGGGCGCAAGAGCGCCAACCTGATCATGGGGGATGTGTTCGGCAAGCCTGCGATTGTGACGGACACGCACTGCATCCGCCTGACGAACCGTATGGGGCTGGTCGACGGGATTCGGGATCCCAAGAAGGTCGAAATGGCATTGTGGAAGATCATCCCGCCTGGGGAGGGCAACGATTTCTGCCATCGCCTCGTCTGTCATGGGCGCGAGGTCTGCACGGCGCGCACCCATCCGCACTGTGACCGGTGCTGCCTGGCGGATACCTGCCCGAAGTGCGGGGTGTGAATCATTCCTTTCTGCATGATTTCTGAGAATCGGGGCAGACTGATTCGTGAAATCAGAGTAGAAGGGAGAACACGATATGGAAGAAGCGACGATTAAACTCCTGCAGGAGTGCAGCCAGGGCTGCCAGATGGCAGTAGAGAGCATGGATCAGGTCAGCAAATATGTGACCGGCGACAGGATGGGGAGCCTGATCACAGATTACCGCAGGAAGCATGAGCAGCTTGGCAAACGTGTTGACGGGATGCTGAAGGAAAGCGGCGCTGAGCCGAAGCAGCCGGGCATGGCGGCAAGTGCGATGTCATGGATGACGACAGAAGTAAAAATGAAGCTGAAGAACGACAACAGCCAGATTTCGACATTGATGATGGACGGCTGCAATATGGGGATCCAGTCGATCAGCAGGACGATGAATGAGAACGCGGCGGCATCGAAGGAGAGCAGAGGGCTGGCGCAGGAGCTGGTGAGGACGGAGGAAGCCTTTATGCAGGATCTCAAGGAGTTCCTGTAAGGATACAAAAGAGCCGCCTGTATTCTGGAAGAGATATGTTTTCCGGGATGCAGGCGGTTTTTGTTGTCATGAATGGCCGCCAAATTGAAATCATTTCGACTTTTCCCCCTGTCATTCGATTTTTTACGTCATTTTTTGCCGTGTAAAACGTTATAAAATATGGATAGGGGTTTCATGTCACACACGAAAAAGAGAGATCGCTGTCATATTGTGCGACGAGATTTTCTTGCCAATACAGGCGGTTGTTATATAATACAAGTAGTTTTTGTACATGACAATTTTTGGTAAGGGCCCTCAAAAAGTGCAGTAGTGCAACGACAAATTCTGAATTACGGGAGGAGTATATAATGGAAAAGCTGAATATCGCGATCGCGGATGATAATGAGAGGATGGTCCAGCTTCTGGACCGGATTGTCAGCAGTGACGAGGAACTGGAGGTTGTCGGGAAAGCGGGGAATGGGGAGGACCTGATCGAGATTATCAAGGAGAAAAAGCCGGATGTTGTTTTGCTTGATATTATCATGCCGAAGCTGGACGGGCTGACTGTGATGGACCGCGTCAACCATGAACCGAACCTGAAAAAACCGGCGTTTATCGTGATCTCCGCCGTCAGCCAGGAGAAGATGACGGAGGATGCGTTTGAGCTCGGCGCGGATTACTATATCCTGAAGCCGTTTGACAATGAGACTGTGGTCCGGCAGATTAAGCGCGTGCGCACACGGCAGCAGCGCAGCTTTTCGCGCGTACAGAGAGTCAATGCATATGAGGGTCGCGGCGAATACGCGGAACATAACCTGGAGACCGACGTCACCAATATTATCCATGAGGTCGGCGTCCCTGCACATATCAAAGGGTACCAGTATTTAAGGGATGCGATTATTATGTCGGTAAACGACATGGAGATGCTCAATTCGATTACGAAGATCCTGTATCCAACGATTGCGAAGCGCCATCAGACGACGCCGAGCCGCGTCGAGAGGGCGATCCGCCATGCGATCGAGGTAGCCTGGAGCCGTGGCAAGATGGACACGATCGACGAACTGTTCGGCTATACGGTGAGCGGCGGCAAGGGCAAGCCGACAAATTCTGAATTCATTGCGCTGATCGCCGATAAAATCAGACTGGAGTACAAGAACCGCGCATGAATGATACATTACGGGTATTTTATTTATAATTTAAGGGAATAAATACTTTCCTTTGCGCGGAAAATGAGTTATAATTCCAGTAATACTTGTTTAGCGCGGAGGTTCGTATATGAAAAAAATATTATATGTTGCGTCTGAGTGCGTACCTTTCATCAAGACAGGAGGGCTCGCGGACGTGGTAGGTTCTCTTCCCAAGTGCTTCAACAAAGAGGAGTTTGACGTGCGTGTCATCCTCCCGAAGTATCTCTGTATGAGCGATGAGTGGAAGAGCAAGATGAATTATGTCACTCATTTTTACATGGATCTTGCATGGCGGTCGCAGTATGTGGGCGTACTGGAGATGCAGTACAACGGCGTGCAGTTCTATTTTATCGACAATGAGTACTATTTTGCAGGTGCGAAGCCGTACGGCAATATCTACCAGGACATCGAGAAGTTCGCCTTCTTCTCCAAGGCAGCGCTGTCAGCCTTGCCGCTGATCGGGTTCAGGCCGGATATTGTACATTGCCATGACTGGCAGACAGGCCTGGTGCCGGTGCTGCTCAAGGACAAGTTCCACGAGGGCGAATTCTTCCGTGACATGAAGTCGATCATCACGATCCACAACCTGAAGTTCCAGGGCGTATGGGATGTCAAGACCGTGCGCGATATCACGGGCCTTCCGGCGTACTACTTTACCCCGGACAAGCTCGAGGCATACGGGGACGCCAATTATCTGAAGGGCGGCATTGTATACGCAGATGCGATCACGACAGTCAGCGAGACGTATGCGGAGGAGATCAAGATGCCGTTCTACGGCGAGCGCCTCGACGGCCTGATGCGCGCACGCGCGAACAGCCTGCGCGGCATTGTCAACGGTATTGACTATGACGAGTACAATCCAGAGACAGACCAGTTCATCGAGCACAACTACAATGTCAGGAATTTCCGCAAGGAAAAGATCAAGAACAAGCGTGCATTGCAGAGGGAGCTCGGCCTGACGCAGAGCGACTCGGCCTTTATGGTAGGGATCGTATCGCGTCTGACGGATCAGAAGGGCTTCGACCTGATCGCACATATGATGGATGAGATGTGCCAGAACGATATTCAGATTGTTGTCCTCGGCACAGGCGAGGAGAAGTACGAGAATATGTTCCGCCACTTCGCATGGAAGTACCAGGGCAAGGTTTCCGCGAATAT
>CAYRKA010000022.1:0-23339 GCA_964424785.1 uncultured Lachnospiraceae bacterium
ATATGACGCGAAGCGGCATATAGCCTTCGAAGAAGGCGGTCTGTGGCTTGCAGGGTGGAGGGACTGTGAATAGTAACTAACGCTTGTATCATGTTATGGCAAAACAGGGGGTTGCCGATGCAACCCCCTGTCGGGTCAACATATATATGCAGCCGTACGAGCTTTACATGATCTCGTAAGCGCCGTCCTTGATCACAACCGCGATCGGAGCCTTGATCGGCTCGCCGTCCGCGCCCCATGTGATGCCTGTGCCGGTGATGCCGTCAAAGGTGATCTCCTGCATGGAAGCCTTCAGCAGGTCGCAGATCTCACTCGCGTCCATATCCGGCGTAGCGTTGGCCGCCTCAAGGGCTGCCTTCAGGATGTACACGCCGTCATAAGCGTCAGCGCCGAACTGGTTCGGAACCTCGCCGAACTGCTCTTCATATTTCGCCACAAAATTCTGCGTCTTCTCATCCTCTGCGCTCGCGCTGAACGGTGTGAGGAGCATAACGCCCTCTGCCAGGGAAGCGTCAAAGCCTTCCAGGGAAAGGATGCCGTCCATGCCGTCCACGCCGAACCACTTCGGCGCATAATCCATGCCTGCCGCCTGCTGCAGCACGAGGGACGCCTCATTGTAATAGAAAGGCAGGAATACGAGGTCAGCCTCTGCGTCCTTTGCCTTCTGGAGCTGTACGGAGAAGTCAGTCTTCGTATCCGCTGTGAACGCTTCTGCCGCTACGATCTCGAACGGCTGGTTCGCCGCCTCCGCCTGGAACGCGGCATAGATACCGGATGAATATACATCGGAGCTGTCGTAGATCACAGCTACCTTCTCACCAAGGCCATTCTCACCAATGAACTTCGCGGACTCTG
Source organism: uncultured Lachnospiraceae bacterium (assembly GCA_964424785.1). Lineage (GTDB taxonomy): Bacteria > Bacillota > Clostridia > Lachnospirales > Lachnospiraceae > Choladousia. The sequence goes on from CAYRKA010000022.1 coordinate 856, forward strand.
TACCCTGTGACGGGTCAGCAAAGCATACGCGGAACGCGTTCTCGCCGGAGATGCTCTCAATAGCCGTAGCTGACGGCGTCAGCAGGAACATATTGTCATTCACAGCCTCTGCCTCAACCGCGATACACGGAGCGGATGTAACCGTGCCGAGCAGCATCTGCATCCCCCAGTCCTTCAGGGAATTGTAAGCATTGACGGACTTCTCCGCGTCATGCTCATCATCCTGCGGGTTGAACTCTACCTGTGCGCCGTTGATGCCGCCAGCCTCGTTGATCTCGTCCACCGCGATCTGCGCCGCATTCATCACTGCGCTGCCGTATGCCGCAGCTGCGCCGGTCACCGGCCCGATGCTGCCGATCTTGAACGTCTCGCCCTCTGCGAAAGCAGTCGTGGAAAGCACCATCGCGGATACGCATACAAGACCCGCAAGCTTCATAAATCTCTTCATAATATATTACCTCCTCTTTTTGTCACAAACAGGCAGTATCCGTCAAAAATACCGCCACTATGCGCATTTATTAGAAGATGATACTCATTTCATCCTCATTTGTCAAGACGTTTTGCGCTTTTTTGGAAAACATTTGTCCGCCCCTGACGGATTTCCATAAAGTCCCTCCGGATTCCCGGGTGATTCACAGGTGTGTCAATATGCTTTGCCCCAGTACACCAGCTTCTTTGCCGGTTTCCCGCAGAATACACAGGTGTCGGAAAGGTGCTCCTGTTCGAATGGCATACACCTTGAGGTCACACCGATTTCCTCCTTGATCGCATCCTCGCATTCCTGGCAGCCGCACCACATCGCCTTGATGAAGCCCGGCTTGTTGTCCGCGATATCCTTGAATTCTTCCTTCGTCACCGCGGTATATGTGTGTGAATCGCGGTGTGCACGGGCTCGCTCCAGCATATCATGCTGCATCGTATCGAGCGTCTCCCGCACCTTCTGTGCAAGCGCGTCGAGCGGAACCGTGAGCTTCCCGCGCGTATCGCGGCGCACGATCACTGCCTGCCCCTGCTCAATATCCTTCGGCCCAAGCTCGATGCGGACCGGGATGCCTCGCATCTCCTGCTCGGAAAATTTCCAACCCGGGCTCTTCTCAGAATCGTCGAGCTTCGCGCGCAGCCCTACCGCCAGGAGGGCCTGCTTCACCTCATTTGCCTTGCCGAGCACGCCCTCCTGCTGCTGGCGGATCGGGATGACCATCACCTGCGTCGGGGCAATGCGCGGCGGGAGCACAAGGCCGCTGTTGTCGCCATGTACCATGATAATCGCGCCGATCATGCGCGTCGTCATGCCCCAGGACGTCTGGTGCACATATTTCAATGTATTATCTTTATCCGCGAACTGGATATTGAACGCGCGTGCAAAACCGTCGCCGAAATTGTGGCTCGTGCCCGACTGCAGCGCCTTGCCGTCATGCATCAGGGACTCGATCGTGTATGTCGCCTCAGCTCCGGCAAATTTCTCCTTTTCGGTCTTGCGTCCCTTCACCACCGGGATCGCCAGGACCTCCTCGCAGAAGTCCGCGTACACATTGAGCATCTGGATCGTGCGCTCCTCGGCCTCCTCAGCCGTCGCGTGCGCCGTATGCCCCTCCTGCCACAGGAATTCCCTCGAGCGCAGGAACGGGCGCGTCGTCTTCTCCCACCTCACGACGGAACACCACTGATTGTAGACCTTCGGGAGGTCACGGTAGGAATGCACGTCATTTGCGTAAAAATCACAGAACAGAGTCTCCGATGTCGGCCGCACGCAGAGGCGCTCCTGCAGCGGCTCCAGCCCGCCGTGCGTCACCCACGCCACCTCCGGCGCGAAGCCCTCCACATGATCCTTCTCCTTCTGGAGCAGGCTCTCCGGGATAAACATCGGCAGATATACGTTCTCCACGCCTGTCTCCTTGAACCTGCGGTCGAGCTCATGCTGGATATTCTCCCAGATCGCGTACCCGGCCGGTTTGATCACCATGCAGCCCTTGACGCTCGTGTAATCGATGAGCTCCGCTTTCTTCACAACATCTGTGTACCACTGCGCGAAATCCTCCTCCATGGAAGTGATCGCCTCGACAAGTTTTTTCTCCTTCGCCATAACTATAATCCTCCTTGCCAACCAGCAAACATTTTACGGGGATACAGGATGTTTGTCAAGGACTTTTGCGGTCAGTACCGTAGCCGCGGCAAACGCCCGCCGACATCCGATTCGTGTAGACGACGTCGCTGACGAAACGGAATGCTTCTGTCTTCCCATAGAGCGGGATTGACTTATCCTCCGGGGCGGACAAGAACCGGGGTGTCCTTCGCCGTCCTGAAATCCGACGCCTCCTCAAGGACCTGATCATTCACTTTGATCATGCGGAGCGCACGGTCTACGCACTTCTCATCCTTTCCCGCGACGATCGCGACGGGATCCCCGACGAAGCGCCGATGCTCGGCGCCCCTGTTGCGCTGCTGCAAAAAGCGCTGCGGCGAAGCTGCACAACACAGATGCTACATGAATAAAATAACTCTTTTAATTGACAAAGCGGATTTATCTGATATCATTTAGTTAATGTGACGGTTCAATACCTGAACAGATATCAATTCAATATGGAATGGGAGGAAAAACAATGAAAACCAGAAAAAATCTCGCTTTTCTGCTCTCAGCCGCTATGATCGCAGGCATGATCCCTGCGGCAACCGGATTTGCTGAGGCGCAGGAGGACGCAGTGACGTCCACAGCCTCCGCACAGGGCATCAACGGCCCGGTCACGGTGGAAGTAACCGCTACATCGGACGAAATTATCGATGTAACAGTGACGGAGCACGCGGAGACAGACGGCATCGGTTCTGTCGCAGCCGAGGAGCTTCCGTCCGCAATCGTGGAGGCACAGAGCCTACAGGTGGATGGCGTCTCAGGCGCAACGATAACGAGCAACGCGATCAAGGAAGCTGTACGCAGCGCACTTGAAAGCGCCGGGATCGACGCATCCGTCTTTGATACGGCTGTTGCGGACAGCGAAAACACGGCTGCCGAGGACCAGGAGATCGACACGCAGATTGTCGTGGTCGGCGCAGGCGGCGCAGGCATGACGGCAGCAATCCAGGCAAAGGATGCCGGGGCGGACGTACTTATCATCGAGAGCCAGGGTCTGGTCGGCGGCAATTCCATCAGATCCACGGGCGGCCTCAACGCTGCGAAGACCGTTTATCAGGATGAGAACGAATTTGACGAAGCGGCAGGTGTGGAAAAGACACTTGCAACCGCTGCCGAGACATATGCGGACAACGACGTGATTACGTCACTTGCGGCAACCGTGCAGGAGCAGTGGGACGCTTATCAGGCAAGCCCGGAAGGATATTTTGACTCGGTAGAGCTGATGGAGCTTGACACAATGATCGGCGGCAAGGGCATCAATGACCCGGAGCTTGTTGAAACACTGTGCAGCAACTCCGCTGATGCGATCGACTGGCTTGATTCGCTCGGTGCAAAGCTGGACAGCGTTTCAAGCTTTGGCGGCGCTTCCGTGAAGCGTATTCACCGCCCGCTCAACGACGAGGGCCAGGTTGTCTCCGTCGGTTCCTATATTGTCCCGATCCTCGAGGAAAATCTTGAGAGCCGCGGCATTGAAGTCATGCTGAACACAACGGCAGAGGAAATTCTCGTCGAGGATGGCAAAGCCTCCGGCATCCTCGCGACAGGTGCGGACGGCGGATCCGTTACAATCCACGCAGATGCGGTAATTCTCGCGACAGGCGGCTTCGGTGCGAACCTTGACATGGTGACAGAATACAACCCGGATCTCGCAGGCTTTATGACGACAAATGCCGCGGGCGCGCAGGGCCAGGGCATTTCGATGGCCGAGGCAGTCGGCGCAGGCACAGTCGATATGGATCAGATCCAGATCCACCCGACCGTTCAGGCCGATACAGCAGCCCTGATCACAGAGGGGCTGCGCGGCGACGGTGCGATTCTTGTAAATGCGGAAGGCAAACGTTTTATAGACGAGGTTGGCACACGCGACGTCGTATCCGCAGCTGAGATCGCGCAGACCGGCAGCTATAGCTGGCTTGTCGTAGACCAGGCGATGGTAGACGCGTCCAGCGTTATCCAGGGCTATATCACCAAGGGCTACACCGTGACCGGCGAAGATTATGCAGGCTTGGCCGAATCAATGGGGGTTGACGCGGCAGCTTTCGAGGAGACGATGAACAACTGGAACACCTGCGTTGAAAATAAAGCGGATCCTGACTTCGGACGCACAAGCTTTGCGAACCCGTTGAATACTGCCCCGTACTACGCAATCAAGGTGACGGCAGGCATCCATCACACAATGGGCGGCCTCACAATTGATACGGATACCGAGGTGCTCGATACAGAGGGCAACGTAATCCCGGGACTGTACGCGGCGGGCGAGGTGACCGGAGGCGTACACGGCGCCAACCGTCTCGGCGGCAATGCAGTCGCAGACTTTGTTGTATACGGCAGGATCGCCGGTACGCAGGCAGCAGCTTACACGGCAGAGATCGGATAGAGGCGCAATCGGATAGGGGCGAGCCATCGACCCTATCCGCCCGCACCAGGGCGGCAGCGGCTCTGCCGCTGAAATACCTTGCCGTCCTGTGCGCCTGGAATCATACAGGAAACGGCGAAAGCCGTTTCCTGTCAAAACGCTGCCCCCCGGAAGCTGTACGCCTCATCGAGGCGCGGGACGCCTGTGAACTGCTCGACGCCGATACTCCGGATGCGCCGCGGGAACTTAGGAACCGTCCAAAAATAAAATGAAAGGAATCCTTCCCATGCGTATTCTCGGACTGCAAAAGCTGACCCTGCTCGACTATCCCGGACGTCTCGCCGCGGTACTTTTTCTCGGCGGCTGCAATTTCCGCTGCCCGTTCTGCCAGAACAGTCCCCTCGTTCTGGCGCCGGAGGAGCTGCCCGAACTGCCCCCCGACGAGCTCGACCGTTTCTTAAAAAAGCGTATCGGAGTCCTTGACGGTATCTGCGTCACGGGCGGCGAACCGACGCTGTACCTCGACCTGCCAAAGCTTCTTGCGAAGATCAAAGCATATGGATATCTTGTCAAGCTCGACACAAACGGCACGAACCCGGAAATGCTGGGGGCGCTGATGTCAGAAGGACTGATCGACTACGCCGCAATCGACATAAAAGCGGGGCGGAAGAATTATGCGCGGGTATGCGGACTTGACAGGCTGACGGGCCGCCCTGTCGATGCAACCAGTCCGCTCGTAAAAGCCAATGAACTACCGGGCAGTTCTGCCAACACAATTGAATCACCCGCAGGAATCTGTATCCCGTCTGATTATCCTCCCGGCAGCGCAGCTTCGCACAGCTCCAACCACATTCTCGAAAAAGTCACCCTCTCCGCCGATCTGCTGCGCAGCGGCAGTATTGACTATGAATTCCGCACGACAGTCGTACGCGGCCTGCATACGGAGGAAGATTTTTATGATATTGCATCCTGGCTGCCTGGCAGCCGCCGTTACTTCCTGCAGTCATTCCGCGACGATCCCGATGTTCTTCAAAAAGATCATCCGTTTTCTTCCTTTTCTGAAAAGGAGATGCATCATTTTCTGGGAATCGTACAAAAAAGGATCCCCGCGGCAGCCCTGCGGGGAATCTGAACTGTAGCATTGAGCTCTCAGATTTTATTCTTTCAGTTCCCTGTACCAGTATCCGAACGCCCTGCCACAGCTGCAGATCTTCGATGTTTTGAAATGCGGGAACCCAAACATTTCGGCCATATATTTTTCCTGCGGATTGCGCATACCGGGCACACCGAGGATATAACGTCCACCCCGCATCATTCCGAGCAGGAGGTGCCGGTACTGATAATAGCCATGCTGCAGGAAGCTGCTGCGGCCCACCTGCCACTGTTCCTGCTGGAGCTTCACAATATCACACGGCATAATCTGTACACAGTTCACAATCTCATCATCCTGAAATGGTTCAAACCGCTCCCGGCGCTTCAGCAAATCCCTCATACAGTCGGCGCGCGCACTGCGGTGATCCTTGCGGGCTGCTCCCTGATCCGCCGACTGGGCATGGATTATGACCGGGCCGCGCGGCGACGGAGGCAAATCATCTTCCCAATCTGCAGCCAGGCGAACATACATTTCGGATGCATTCTCAGACGTCTTCACTGCTGACCCGGCCATAGGGTCAACGCCAGATAACCCTGGCTTTTCATTTGAGTCTGCGGATGTTTGTACTTCATCCACAGTACCGACAGCAGATTGCTCCGGCCTTTCCTCTGATCCCGCAGATGGTTCTGTTCCCGCCATAGTTCCGGCGGCAGGCTGTCCCGGCTCTTCCTCCAGCCCCGCAGGCGTTTCTGCTTCATCCCCGGCCGCGGGCGCCTTCGCAGCGTCGTCCGGCTCCGTCTGCGCCATTTGTTCCGGCAGCTCCAGCACAAACCTGTCCGGATCTATCCCCTCGTCATCCCACACCGTCATAAAACAGCGTCCGTCGCCGCTCTGGATCCGAATCCCCGACAGATCCTCAAGGCGGTATGTCTCCTTCCCAACCGGCATTTCCGCGCGGTAAGCCCACTCCTCCGAAATCTCCCGTCCCGGGCGCATCACCCCCATCGGCAAACCGAGAAGATACTCTCCCTCGCGCGCAAAACCATAAACCCGGATCGGCGGCTCAGGTACGTTCCCGACATTCAGCCGAAACAGAATCCTCCACATACCATTGCGCAGCTCCACCTTTGCGAACCCTGTATTCCTTTGCTTTTTCCCATCTATGTACTCGTAAAAATAAGCGATAAAACGCCTGTATTCCGGCATCGGCACTCACTCCTTCCGATAGAAGTATATGCGTGCCGGTTCCCAAAAATGCCTGCGTCCTGCCACTTATCATCATTTGATAAGTGTCAGCGTACTTCCCGCAGTCCCTTTCTTCACGACAATTTTGCGGTCGATGCGCTCCTTCAGCTCCTCGACATGTGAGATAATCCCCGCCAGGCGGCTGCTGCCCGCAAGCTCATTCAGAATGCGGATCGCCTGGTTCAGGGATTCCCGGTCGAGTGAACCGAAGCCTTCGTCGATAAAGACCGCGTCAAGCTGAATGCCTCCCGCATACTGCTGCACGACATCCGCCAGGCCGAGCGCCATCGAGAGGGACGCCTTAAATGCCTCCCCGCCGGACAGGCTCTGCACGCTGCGAAGCCGTCCCGTATAGTAATCCAATACGTTCAGCTCGAGCCCCGTCTGGCTGCGCAGGTTTGAGGCATCCTCGCGCCGCTTCAGCAGATACCGTCCGTCGGTCATCACCGAGAAGCGTTTATTCGCCTCCCGGATGATCTGCCCAAAAAATACAATCTGGATATACTGTTCGAACGCGAGCTTCTGCTTCCCGCGCAGCTCTCCGTTGGCTGTATCCGAGAGCCCCGCCAGCAGCCCGTATCCCTGCTCCGCCTCCTGAAGCTTCCTGCTGCCGCTTTCGAGCTGGCGAAGGATTTTCCCGTCCGTCTCCAGAAGTGTGTGGCGCTGCTGCGCCGCACGTTCAAGATCGGATTTGCGGGCAAGGAGCGCAGAACGGCGTGCGATCAGGCAATTCTTCCAGGCAAGTATGCGGGCAGCCGATCCCACCCCGGCGATATTCGAAACGCCTGCATCCATATCCCGCAGATCCTCTTCCATCCCGCGGATGGCCTTCACAGCCTGACGATGCAGCGATTCCAGCGTCTTTAATTCTGCCGTCTTCGCAGTCTTCCGGCGCTGGAGCTGTTCCCCGGCATCGCGGATTCCCTGCTCGATCGTCTCCCTGCTCTTTTCCAGATCCGCAAGCGTCCGCTCTGCCGCGCGCCTGCTCTCACAGGGCAGCTCTGTCCTGAGATCTGCGGCCTGCTTCCCGGCTGCGGCGGCCTCCGCCGTCAGCTTCACCAGGATGCGGGCGCTCTCCTCCAGTGCCTGCCGCTGCTCCTCCTGCTGCTTCCTCAACAGGGGAAGCGAGTCTGCAAGCGTCCGCTTTTCTGCAATAGCAGCTTCCAGGGAGGCCCGCTGTACACGGCCGGCCTCCTCCCTCCCGTCAAGGAGAGAGCCCTGCTCCTGTAGATAAATACGTGCTGCATCCACGCTGTTTTCGGCAATGCCTGCCGCCGCGCACCACTCTTCCAATTGCCTCCGACTCTCATTGTACCGGCCGCGCACACCAGCCAGCTCACCTGATAAGCGCGTTGTCTCCGCAAGTGCGGCATCCCGCCTTTTTCCAAGCTCCTTGAGCTCCTTTTCGGATGGGACACGTGCACTGCGGATAGCCGGACTCGGATGCTCGCGCGAGCCGCACACAGGGCACGGCTGTCCCTCTGCAAGTGTCTGCGCAAGGATCCCCGCCTGTCCGCTCAGAAAGGCGGCCTCCAGATCCACATATTGTCTGCCGAGCGCCGTGCTCTTTTCACGGGCACGCACAAATGCCCGCTCAGCACTGTCCACAAGCTCCCTCTGCCCGGATTCCGCCTGCAGCATACGATCAAGCTTCGCAAGCTCCTCCCTCTGCCTTGCACACCCGGCCTCCTCCAATTCCAGGCGCACAAGCTCCTGTTCCGGCGCTCCGAGCTCTTCCAGGCGCCGTTCCCCCGCGGCCAGCTTCCCAGCGGCCTGTTCCGCCATGAGCCGCAGCTTTTCACCATGCTTTTCCTCTGAGGACTTCTTCTTTTCGAGCTCCCTGCTCTCTGCCAGGAAAGCGTCAAGCTGCTCATAGCGCGGAAGCTGCTGCTCCAGGACCGCTGCCTGCCGTGCTGCCGACTCCGCCTCCGGCGCCCGCTCCTGCGTCTCCCGCAAAAGCGTGCTCCACTCCTTTTCCTCTTTCTCAAGCTTTTCCACAAGCGTCTGCTTCTTGCCGATCTCTGCCGACACCTGCTCTGCGATCTTCTGCCGTCCAAGCCGCTCCTGCACCTCAGACAGCTCACGCTCCACCACCGCAGCCTCGCGGCTGCATACCTTCTGGCGCTGCTTCTCATCCTCAAGGAGCGTCCGAAGCGCTTCCAGAAGCTCCGCCAGCCGGAATGTACCGCCTGCCTCCAGAATCTCCTGTATCCGGGCGGCCGCACTCTGCTCCGATGGCAAAGCAGGCTCTTCTGTCGGCAGCAAAATTCCGTCCGTATACTGCCGCACGCTGCGCTGCAATTCATCCCAGCCCCGCTTCGTCTCGAGCAGACGGTGTTTCAGCTCCTTCTGAAAGGCTACATAGCAATCTGTATTGAAGATTTTGCGGAAAATCCTGCCGCGCTCCTCCGTCCCCGCGAGCAGGAGCTTCAGGAAATCACCCTGCGCAATCATCGCGATCTGTACAAACTGGCTGCGGTCGATCCCGAGCAGCTCTGTCACCGCTTTCGTCGTCTGCCGGTTCCCGGAGATGACACGGCCATCCGGGCAGGTGAGCGACGCGTCAGCCGACTCCTTCGTCATGCCCTCCCCGCGTGTCTTGGGCCGCATATATTCAGGATTGCGCACGACCTTGTACCTGCGCTCCCGGCACGTAAATTCCAGTTCGACATATGTCCGCACCGATGCCTCCGCAAAATCGGAGCGCAGCATATCCGGCCTCCTGACATCGCCGCTGGCCTCCCCGTACAGCGCAAACACGATCCCGTCAAAGATCGTTGTCTTCCCGGCTCCCGTATCCCCGGTAATCAGATAAATCCCATGTGTGCCAAACTCCGAAAACGGGACCTCAACCTTCCCGGCATACGGCCCAAACGCACACATTGTCAGTTTCTCAGGCCTCATGTCCGCTCCCCAATTCTCATACAAATCCCGCAACGGCAGCACTGTCATCCCACTTGCAGAGTATTCCATACGCGCCAGCCACGCTGCCACCATACCTGCAGGGCATTTCATACACACCTGACACAGCGTCTCACTGGGCTTTCACATACTGCGCCAGCTGCTTGTCCCACACACAGATGTGGTTCAGCAGCCAGTCCACAACATTCTTTTTCACCGCAGCGACGAATGCCTCGCTCGGACCCTCCTCTTCGATGAGCATCTCCTCGAGCTCCTCTACCTGCTTCACGAAAGCAGCATGCTGGGCCTTATGTGAATCGAGCAGCGGATAGCCATATTCCTCCTGCAGCTTCTCCTCGTCTCCAAAATGCTTGTTCGTGTAATCCATCAGGAAGCCAAGCGTCTGGGCCGCAACTGTCTTCTCCGTCCCCGGCCTGCACTTCTCGGTCAGCTTGTTTACCCGCGCAATCAACTCCTGGTGCTGCGTATCGATCAATTCATTCCCCGTCCTCAAAGCTTCGTCAAATACAATCGTCATTTTCTTACCTCCCTGTATAATCCCGGGACGCCACACCCCGGCAGCATCTGTTTTGATACCTGCTCACGCAATAAATTGCCAATATATCCTGGCGTAAACGGTATATACCTCAAGAATGCTGGCGAATCAATACGTTAATAGTATAACAGGTTTTATTATAGCAAACGGCAGAGGCAAATGCAACAGCATTCATCTCAGCCGCCAGGCTGGGCAGCTACACCAGCCCAGATCTCCGCTGCCAGCCCACGCTGCTCCTCGCTCATAGGGCGGCCATTCTGCCGCTCGAAGAATTCCTCAAAGAGCTCCTGTGGGGACTTCTCTTCTATTAATATAGCTTCCTCTGCCGGGGTGTCTTCGCCCCCCGCTTCAAAATCAAGCCGCATAATATTCGGATACACCTCGCGCAGCCTGCCGATCGCGTCGAGAACCTCATGCTCATCCGTCAGGGTAATGTGCAGATAATCCCGGACGTCCGCATCCCGGTACACCTCCGGCGAAAGAAGGCGTGCAATCGGCCCGCGGATCTCCCGCAGATCAAGGCGCGCATGGAGCGGAACCGTGCGCACACATACCCGGGGCCGACAGCCCAGGCCGCCACGCCCTGTCTCCACGATCGTCACTGACTTCGTATGCCCTGCCTCGGAGAACGAGTACTTGAGCGGTGAGCCACAGTAGCGCACCGTCTCACGACCTACCTGCTGCGGGCGGTGCAGATGTCCCAGCGCTACATAATCGAACGCGTCAACCGACGAGACATCAACCTGGTCCGAGCCGCCAACCGTCAATTCCTCCGAATCGCACACGGACGCTCCGGTAAGGAACTGATGCATCACGAGGATACCGACTCTGCCCGGGTCGGGCTTTACATCCGCAAGGATGGCACCGACTGCCTGCTGCGTCGTCTCGATTGTCCGATCCGGGAAGAAGCGGCGCACCTGTGCCGGGCGCACATAGGGCAGAAGGTAAATGTCAACCGCATCGCCTGCACACATCTCCGCAGGCATCTCTCCGGCACGCACCCTGCATATACCGTCTTCGCGCACCACCGTATACCGCTGCAGTTCCCCGTCAAACACCCGCGCCATGTAGAGCCCCGCCTGCTCCATCATACGGCCGCCGTACGCGATCCGCTCCGCGCAGTCATGATTGCCGCTGATCACCCATACCGGGATCCCAAGCCGCACAAAACGGTACAGGAATTCATCCGCCAGCTCTACCGCCTCCGCCGACGGCATTGCCTTGTCGTAGAGATCTCCTGCGACCAGCACCCCATCCGGCTGCTCACGCTCCGCGATCTCCACAATCTGCCCCAGGATGTATCTCTGGTCCTCAAGCATCGAATAGCCGCAGACCCGCTTCCCGATATGGATATCCGAAATATGCAGAAACTTCAATTCCGTCCGCCCTCCTGAACTGTCACTGCGATCCGGCATCTGCCGCCCCGGCTACCCGAACGTCTCGTTCCCATCCGTTATCGTTCCTGTAACCAGACACGCATCTGCGTAAGCCCGCGGTTCCCCCAAAGGTAATAGGGAACCGCAACCAGCTGCCGGTCTGCATATACAGGCTTTTCCTCGCTGTAAAGCCTGTGCTCATAGACATCAGAATCCTTTCGCTCCCTGCCGTCTATTTTCAGGCACACAGCATGCTCCAGGATACCCTCTCCTATGAATTCGGAAATGCCGCCCCCGTCTTTCACCGAAAGATTCTGCAGCATTTCCGTATTGTCTACGCCCTCGAAGCAATAGACAACAGGGCCTCGCGCAAAGGAAACGCATCCCGCATCATCGATGACCTTCGGGTTCGCATACAGACGCCGCACCTGCAGATCGAACGTGACTTCAACGGTCTCTTCCCCTCCGCCAAAACCGTCGAGATACAGATAGCCGTCTCTGCAATGACCGTCAGCATCCACCCGGATACCATTCCGTTTTACCTCAATCGTCTTCACAAAGCCCGGAATGTGAACCGCAAGGCGGAACGCCCCGTCTCCTTTCCCTGTGACCTGATATCTGACGTATCCTTCCCAAGGGTATTTACTCTCAACTACCACGGATGCTTTGCCAAGCTCGGCCTCCTGGCCGATCAGTAGATGGGAATAGATGGTATCTTCACTTTCACTCCATGCATATTTGCCCAGGGAAGTAACCATACGCACCAGGTTGGGCGGGCAGCAGGCGCACGCATACCATCCAGGCCTCTGCGGGATGACATGCTCATGCCCGTACAGCTCACCGGAAATACCCGGATTCACTTCCAGCGGATTTACATAGAAAAAATGCCTGCCATCCTGCTGCATCCCGCTGATCGTGCTGTTGTAAAGCAGCAGGTCCATGATATCCGTATATTTCCCGTCCGGTTCTGCATCCAGGAGCTCCTTCGTAAAAAACAGCATCGCTATCTGGGCGCAGGTTTCATTATAACACTGGTCGTTAGGCAGATAATAGTCCTTTGAAAAGGCTTCCTGCCTCCCGTCGCTCCCGATGCCTCCGGTAACGAACATTTTCTTCTCGGTGATATTCTCCCACAGAGCCTTCGCGGCCTGGAGCATCTCATCATCCCCGGTAGAAGTGGCCACATCCGCCATGGCCTTATACATATAGGTTGCGCGGACCGCATGGCCCACCGCTTCCGTCTGCTCCTTCACAGGCTTCATAGACTGATTATAATCGGTATCCTTCGGATCCATCCCGAAGATCTGCCAGTCCCTCTTCTCCGCCTCTTTCGCAAAATAATCAGGATCCTGGCCGCGCCGGTCCAGGAAACACGCTGCAAGCTTCGCATAGCGCTCTTCTCCCGTCACGCGGTACAGGCGCATCAGCCCCACCTCGATTTCCTGGTGCCCCGGTATGCCAGGCTCCTTGCCAGACCCGAACCTGGAGTCGATATGATCCGCCAGCTTTTTTGCGACATTGAGAAGCCTGTCCTTGCCTGTCACCTGATAGTAAGCGACCGCCGCCTCTATCATATGCCCGGCGCAGTAAAGCTCGTGCCCTTCCAGAAGGTCTGCCCATTTCCTGTCAGGCTCTTTAATGGTAAAATAGGTATCCAGATAACCATCCGGCAGCTGCGCTTTCGCAATCGTATCAATAATGGAATCGATGCGCTGTTCAAGCTCGCTGTCCTCTCTGATATTCAGAGAATACGCCGCCCCTTCAATCCACTTTGCCACATCGCTGTCCTGGAATACCATGCCATAATATTCCCCTTCCGCCTCTTTGGCGGCAATCCTGAAATTCATGATCGCATGGCTCTTCTCAGCCCCCGGGACCGCATCATTCAGGATCTGCTCCTGGTAAGGAATAACTTTATCAATGACAAGCTCCTGTACAGGGCTCCAGAAAGCATCCCTGACTTTTACCTGTTTCGTGCTGATTTCTTTTAACTTTCTCTCTGCCATATTCCCTCCCGCATTACAGCGCTGTCCCCTGCGCCAGCATAGCGTCGGCAACCTTCTCGAACCCGGCGATGTTCGCGCCGGTCACATAGTTGCCCTCTACGCCGTAGCGCTTCGCAGCCTCGGAAATCTTCGCATAGATGTCATTCATCATCTGCTGCAGCTTCGCGTCTACCTCCTCAGCAGTCCAGCTCAGACGCATACTGTTCTGGCACATCTCGAGTGCGGAAGTACCTACGCCGCCAGCATTGGAAGCCTTGCCCGGCAGGAACAGGACGCCCTCGCCCAGCAGGTAGTCCGTCGCTTCGCGTGTGGTCGGCATATTCGCGCCCTCAGCCACTACCGCGCAGCCGTTCTCCTTGAGCGTCTTCGCGTCATTGATATTCAGCTCGTTCTGCGTCGCACACGGAAGGGCAATATCGCACTTGACCGTCCAGATCCCCTTGCCTGCCGTGTATACAGCGCCCTCTACAGCATCCGCGTACTCCTTGATCCTGCCGCGGCGGATCTCCTTGATCTCCTTGACAATGTCAAGCTGGATGCCCGCCGGATCATATACATAGCCGTTGGAATCGCTCATCGCGACAACCTTCGCACCGAGCTGCTGCGCCTTCTCCGTCGCGTATATTGCAACATTGCCGGAACCGGACACCACAACCGTCTTTCCTGCAAGCTCAATGCCATGATCCTTCAGCATCGCATTCAGAATATATACAAGGCCATAGCCTGTCGCCTGCGTACGGATGAGCGAGCCGCCCCAGGTCAGCCCCTTGCCTGTCAGCACGCCCTCATACAGGCCCGACAGCCTCTTGTACTGGCCATACAGATATCCGATCTCCCTGCCGCCTACGCCGATGTCACCTGCCGGCACATCCTCGTCCGCCCCGATGTACTTGCTCAGCTCGGTCATAAAGCTCTGGCAGAACGCCATCACCTCGCGGTCAGACTTGCCCTTCGGGTCAAAATTGGAACCGCCCTTGCCGCCGCCGATCGGAAGCCCTGTCAGGGAATTCTTGAAAATCTGCTCAAAGCCGAGGAACTTCAGGATACTCTGGTTCACCGACGGGTGGAATCTCAGTCCCCCCTTGTACGGCCCGATCGCGCTGTTGAACTGTACGCGGTAGCCCTTGTTCACCTGGACCTTGCCGTTGTCATCCACCCACGGAACCTTGAAGGAAATGATCCTCTCCGGCTCGACAAGACGCTCGAGCAGGCTGGCTGCGCGATACTTCTCCTCGTTCGCGTCAATGACAAGCTTCAGGGAATCAAGGACCTCCTTCACTGCCTGATGAAATTCCGGCTCACCCGGATTCTGCGCCACAACGCGGTCATAGATCTCTTCTGTGTAAGACATAAAAAATGGCCTCCTTGCCTGAAATATGAAATAATCGAGCAGGGAAGATGCTATATGATCCATCTTCTCCGCAATGCGATCCTCGCAGAGCGTTTTTGTCATATGGGACAAAGCTTCCCCTGACAAAATGTAAGGGCCGGCACAATGTGCCGGCCCTTCGATATCTGCTCCATTGCACATACACGAAGTCATTATACACTACATCAATCTGTTTGGCAATTCTTTTTCGCATCCTTGCGTTAATGCGCTACCGTACCGCTGTCCCGGTTTGGCCAGCCAAATCGCCGCCATCATTATCAGTTCGCGTAGTTCGTGTAATCTGCCAACGCCCCGAGCGTCACTGTAATCTTAGTCTCCACATACTCGCCCTCATTCTGGCGGCTGACTGTGATATCCACATCCTCTCCCGCCGCATAGTACGCAAGCATCTCGCGGAGCTGTTCCATTGTGGTTACGCTGCTGCCGTCGAATTTTGTGATGACGTCGCCTGCCTTGAGCCCTGCATCATCCGCCGGGCTGTCATCCTGGACATCCGTCACATAGATCCCTTTCGGAATCCCATAGAGCTCTGACATCTCATCCGACACGCCCTCTCCGGTAATACCGATAAATGAGCTGTCTTCCTCCGAAACCTCTTCGGTCCTCGTCTTCTTGTTCATCAGGTCCTCGAGAATCGACTTCGCGCTGGAGATCGGGATCGCATATCCCATACCCTCTACGCCGCTCTCGGAAGCTTTCGCGGAGTTGATGCCGATCACATGGCCGTTCATGTCAAGAAGAGGCCCGCCGCTGTTGCCCGGGTTGATCGCGGCATCCGTCTGGATCAGCCCCATTTCATAATTGTCAAGCTCAATCGTGCGGTTCAGCGCGCTCACAATGCCGGTCGTGACAGACTGACCGTAACCGAGTGCATTGCCAATCGCGACTACCTGCTGGCCAACTACCAGTTCGTCGGAATCGCCGATCTGGGCGATCTTGATCTGCGAAAGCGTATCATCCGAAATATCATCAAGCTGCACCGCAACGACCGCCAGGTCATTCGAGGCATCCGTACCCTTGACAACGGCCTCATAAACCTCGTCATCTACGAAGCCAACCGTCAGCTCCGTCGCATCCTCTACCACGTGGTTGTTCGTGCAGATCAGGAGCTCCTCGTCGCTCTGCCCGATAATAATGCCGGAACCGCAGCTCTCACTCTCATATGTGTAAGTCCTGCCGTTCCCGCCGCGGCCATAGCCATACATACCATACATACCGTACAGATCCTGCACTTCCTGCACTGATTTGTTTGTGATCGAGACAACCGCCGGTATCACTTCCGCCGCCACATCCGAGACACCTGTGATCGTGCCGTCTGTCGTGACCTCTGCCTTGTCAACCTCCGATGTCGACAGCAATGTGTAATCACCCGTCTTTTGCTGTGTCTTCTGCTGTGTTTCTTTCTTGTCTGTAAAGCCCGTCAGGCCTGTCAGTGCGCCCGCTGTCAATGCACATGCACACACTAATGAAAGTACTGTCTGTTTCTTCATAAATAAAACCTCCTTTTATCTCTCAGGAACCTGCCTTTTTCAGGTTCCGTCTCTGTTTTCTTTTAATGGCTACAGTATAGGATTCCGTTTTGACGGAATTGTGTTCGATATGTGGTTCTTTTGTGGTTGGATTGTGGCAATTCTGTGAAGGGTCGAAAAGCCGGTTTATGCGCCTTGCGCATACAACACAACCCCGAACCATGTCACCGTGTTCCCTTCATTTGTGAATGCAAGCCCCGCCCGCTCTGCCAGCGTCGGAACGACAATCCCATAGCCCTCGACACATGGGATCATGAGATCCTCATGGCGGCAGGGCGCATCCGGGTAAGCGCATCTCCCGCAGATCGCGCACGAATCCCCGGAAAGCGCAAATGTCCGCGCAGAGGCGCCCGTTTCCGAAGCCGTATGTGCCGGGGATGCAGCCTGCCGGACATATGCGGACATCTGCTCCTTCAGGATTGCCGCGACTGCACGCGTGACTTCCTCATGCCCGGCACGCGTCGCGAGCGTCTCCTCCATATCCGCGACATCACTGACCTCCGCAACTGTCGTAAACACGAACGCCCCGTCATATGACAGGCACCGCGCCCGGCATTCCTCCACGCTGCCAACTGCGGGAGGACACGCCCAGCTCGTCCCATAGCGCGGACACTCCTGGCGGCAGATGTCACGCACACGCTCCGAAAACGGAAGCATCTCCACAGGCAGCCATGCATATTGTACAATCGGCAGCCCGGACAGCTCAGACTCGATTTTACTGCGGATTTCCTCTGATACTATCATTTCCATCACATTCCCTTTTACTCATATGGTACACAGCCTCTTACGCGCAGGCACGGCGAGTCTGCATATCTGTCCCAAATCGGCCATGAATCATAACGTTCCGTCAAAATGGGAAAAGGTATCATTGATTTTATCGTTGTATTGAGTTAAAATATTTTTCATTAGGAAACACCTCTCTTGCACACGTTAGCCCGAGAAGTCCGTTCCAGATTGATGGTTCGTATTTTGATGCTGTAAGTGCAGTATAGCATATGTACGTCTGTTTTGGGGTGTTTTTTTCCTTAACAGAGAAGCCACCAGAAAGGAGCCTCCTGATATGATAAAGCTCTTACAGATCGCATGCATCATGCTTCTGTATTTCTTCCTGTATTATGCAACCGGCTCACTCGCGTCCCGGCTGTGCCCCGCCAGGGAAGAGTCCTTTTACAGGACAGTGATTCTCGGTTTTTTCGCATACCATTTCCTGTTCAGCATCATAGCGCTGCCGATGAAGCTCACGCTGCAGCCACTCTCGACGCTGACGGCTGTGTGGGCAGCAGTCCTCATCCTCATCACGGTTCTGTTCTTTGCCACCGGCAGGAAGGGCTGGCGCACGCGCTTTGACGCATACTGCAAGGCCTTCAAAGGGCCTCAGAAATACGTGACGCTGGCCTTTTTCGCGCTGATCATCCTGCAGGTCATCGTGGTGAACCTCAACGATGAGACGTACGCGATCTGGGACCAGTCCTATTACCTCGGCGATACCGCGACCTCGCTCTACACGAACACGATCAGCCAGTACAACCCTTATACAGGTTATATTCTCGAATACCTGAACCCGGAATATCTGCTGGAGACATACCAGAATCACAGCTCTGTCATGTGCCAGATGCTCCACATCCACCCGATGATTGAGAACCTGACGATCATGGCATCAGCCGTTGTGATCCTGTACCAGATGATTTTTTTCGAGACCGGGCTGTTCCTGTTCAAGGGCAACCGTGCGAAAAGCGTCCTGCTCGTGGGCTTCCTGTTTCTGCTGAATTACTTCAGCTTCAACCTGTTCACGGCAGCGGAGTTCCTGATGATCCGTCCCTCCGAAGGCAAGACGATCCTCGCGGTGCTCGTGATTCCCGCGCTGCTTCTGTTCTTCCTCCGGACGCTTGAAGATCCTGTGGACAAAACGTACTGGATCCATTCCTTTATCGTAATCCTCGGTTCCTTCGGGCTGAATATGTCCGCGATATTCATGGTTCCGTTTGAGATCAGCGCATTCTATATCCCGCTCGCACTCCATAAGCGCAGGTTTTCGATTATTTTACGATATATCATTCTGCTGCTGCCATGTATTGTGGTCGCGGCAATGTACATCCTGACAAAGGGGTCGCATCTGATCTACACGGCCCAGTAAGGAACTGTCCCGGGACAGACAGGATACAGCACCAGGAAAGCAGGTGAACGATTTGGAAAATTTATTCCAGTTTTCCCATATCCAGTTTTTATTTGAAATGTTCCGCACTGCAGTCGGCGGCATCGAGTGGTTCGTGCTTGGTTATGCGCTCTGCATCGCATTTTTCTTCATCATAGGACGGATGCGCCTGAATCTTGCGTTCGTATATCCGCTCGTATTTATGGCACTGACGATTTTCAACCCGTTCCTGATCGTGCCGCTGTCCGATGTCATCGGGCTGACGGAGCGCATCCGCAGGCTGTTCTGGCTGCTGCCGGTGAATCTTGTGCTCGCTTACGCATTTACGTGCCTTTGCACCGTTCCGGCACGCAAGAGCTACCTGACGGATCCGCCTGCTCCCACGAAGCGGCAGCGCCTGCTGAACAGCTCACACCGCCTGCTCGCGGCTGCCCTGTGCATTGCGTTTATCGTACTGTTCGGTACTTCAACGAAGCCTTATCTCCAGATGCCGAAAAATATTTACAAGACAAGCAACGAGATTCTCGAGATTTCCAGGCTGATCGAGGAGGATTCCACCAGGACCTCCACATCCAAAAAGGCGCTGTTCTCCAGCCAGCAGCTGCTAGAGCTGCGCCAGTATGACCCGTCGATCGAGGGCTTCCTGCGCCGGAGCGACCTGCTCGAATTCAGCATTGATCCAGACAGCCAGGAACAGATCAATGAGGTCATCCGATCCGCTCACCAGCCCCATATTCTCGCGCTCGTCTCACGGTATGGCATCCGGATCGATCCCGAAGTGTTCCTCGCAAGCATTGAGCGCTGCCATATCACCTATATCATCCAGGAACAGGAATATGGGCTGGGAGACTATTTTGCCGAAAACGGTTTTGAGCTGATCGGGACAGCAGGGATCTATGAGATATATCGGATCGCGCAGTAGCGCGGCTGCCCTGCTATGAAGTATATTGGCGCAGCCATCAGGAAAGGAAGTAAAGATATGGCAAATTTTTGCCTCACGATTCAATATGACGGAACCCGCTACGATGGCTGGCAGCGTCAGGGAAATACAGAAAATACGATCCAGGGAAAGCTCGAGGAGATCCTGGCGCACCTCTATGGAGAGCCTGTCGACCTGAACGGCTCCGGCAGGACCGACGCTGGCGTCCACGCACTGCGCCAGATCGCGAATTTCCGGATCCCGCGCATGATGAGCCGCTACTCCTGCCAGGAGCTGCTCGCATCTTTCAATGAATATCTGCCGCAGGACATCCGCGTCCTCGCGGTTGAGAAAGCCCCGGAACGTTTTCACGCACGCCTGAACGCAACAGGCAAGCTCTACGAATACCGCATCGACTGCGGCAGCGTCGCACGTGTCTTCGGGCGGAAATACCTGCTGCGCATCGACGAACCGCTCGATGTCGGCCATATGCGCAAGGCCGCCTCCTGTCTCGTCGGTACGCATGATTTCAAGAGCTTCTGCGCGAACCGCCATATGAAAAAGTCGACGGTCCGCACCATCTATGACATTGCGATTGAGGAGGATGACGGCATCCTTTCCCTGCGTTTCCACGGAGATGGTTTCCTCTACAACATGGTGCGCATCCTGGCCGGAACGCTGATCGAGGTCGGCCTGGGCGACCGCCTGCCCTCCCAGATGCCGGCGATCCTCGATGGGCTTGACCGCTCGCTCGCGGGCTTCACAGCCCCGGCGCAGGCGTTGTTTCTGGTTGAAGTCTATTACGATGAAAAGACAGGCCATTATCGAGGATGGGAGCCGAAGCCTTGATTTTCCCGGTGTGATTATCCCGCAGGAGGCCGAAGTTTCCAAAGTGCCGGTCCTCATTGTAAACCAGTGCGTCAAACACCAGCATACTGCGGAGCTGCTCCCCATATTCCGGGCCGAGCGCGTCATAGTATTCCAGGCATTTTTGAATGCCCCCCGTCTTTACCATCCTGCCGATCGGGATATAGGAGGTGTCCACATCGGTGAACAGTGCGCATTTGGAAGCGGTAATCCCTTTCCAGTTTTCCAGATCATAGTGGACTGCATTCAGGCGCATTGTTTCCGCAATCTGGGAAGCATAGTATTCGCAGTAAGGTTCCCGTCCCGTGTTGGACGCGCCGCTGGAACCACCCTTGTACAGATAGATTCCATCCTTTTCAATGAGACGCCACGCCTTAGGCAACATCCCGTTCGTGGTAAGCTCGGGGGATGTAGTGAACACCTCCCGGCTCTGTCCCGCGCCGGTATAAGCCACAAGCGCCAGCATTTCCGAAAAGCGGTTCTGAAACAGATTATAATCTGAAAACTTCCCATCGAATCCGTCCGGCACTACCCAATAGCTGTCGTTCAGCGACAGACCCTTGCACACGTCGATGATTCCCTTCGTATCGTTCTGGTTCAGCCCCAACGTCTTGAGGATTTCGTCCACAAAGGCTCTGTTCTTCGGGATGACGCGGCGCTCCAGCCATTTGATGACACCCTCACCGGTACTCTCCATGTCCAGAGGGAGCAAATGTCGGTATTCCTCGTTCACAGTAACGATCTCCGCAACCAGCCCCTCCAGGCCTCGCTTCTCCATGATAAATTTAATCAGCTCCGTGTCATAAATGCGGAGGCTGTAAATGCTTTTCTCCATCTTCTCCTGGGAAATACCTTTTCCCAACCGAATCTCTGCAAGCTGTGTGATAATTTCCTGCCTGCGCATTATATGTAATCCCTCCCATTTGGCTGATTTCTCTTATTCATTACCATATATGCATTGCGATAATCTCCCTATGTAAAAGTAAAGCCCCGCCTCGCGACATAGCTTTACAGGCTTTTTAATCCCGATCATTTTTAAGTCGCATATCGGGAAGCGAACACTATTTTATAGAGCATCCCTACTTGATGCTATTATTATACTCACGGCGAGATTTTAGATCAATAGCTTCCCAGCATAAACGCATCAACAGAAATCAAACAATTTTTGCGATTATTTGTTTATTACTTCAGAACAAATGATTGCAAAGAGAAAACCAGCATATAATTCTCTCATGCGTTTATCCTGGCATCAGGCATATACTCCTTCAATACCTGCCACAGTGCGCAGACCGGCAGGCCCACCACGGTATTGTAGTCGCCTTCGATCGCCTCTACCCAGGCGGCGAATCGTCCCTGTATCCCATAGGCTCCGGCCTTATCCATCGGTTCGCCGGTATCGATGTAAGTGTTTATCTCATCATCCGTCATCGGGCAGACGTGTACCTTTGTCTCGCAATGGAAAGTGCGGCGTTCTTCCCGGCCCGCATTTTCCTTCACGATCACGGTCACGCCGGTAAAGACGGAATGCACATTCCCCTGCAGGCTGCGCAGCATCCCATACGCCTGCGCACGGTCACGCGGCTTCCCCATAATACGGCCATCCTGCCAGACGATCGTATCAGAACCTATAATGATCCCCTCCGGAATCTGCCCGGCGACATCCTGCGCCTTCTGGAGTGACAGCTCCTCTACAACCTCGCCCGGCAGTTCTTTCGTAATAGTCTCTTTTGCGCGGCTCGGGATCACCTCGAACTTCAGGCCGATCTGCCCGAGCAGCTCGCGCCTGCGCGGCGATGCCGACGCCAGAATTATTTTTCTCATAACAGATTGCTCTCCATCAGCTGAAATGTATATTGGCTCCGGTAATTCTTTTTAATTTTTTATTTCTTTCTCATTGCATTCCTGGTATAATACTACACAATGCTATCATACTGAAAAGTCCCTGCAAAGCAATCTCCATCCGGGC
>CAYRKA010000023.1:0-23109 GCA_964424785.1 uncultured Lachnospiraceae bacterium
CGGACAGTGCAGCGGACGGTGAGGACAGTGGCGATCATACCGATGCGGACAGTGCTGCAGACGGTGCGGCGGGTGAGGAATCCGATACCGGGACCGCCGGGGACTCTGACGGTGAGGCCTGATGTGCGCGATGGCGCAGAGGATGGAGAGCGACGGTGCAGGAACGGATGATGAGAAAGAGAAGTACCTTAATGCCATGGATTTTCAGCCTGCTCACACCTGTGCTGCTCCATATGTTTATGCAGCAGGTTACTCTTATTGTATCCGGAGGTCACTTTGATTCGGCTGTATGTACAGCGGTGGCAGCAGCACTGACGATCGTTCCGGCAGCACTGATGTACCGCCGTGACCGCCAGCCCCGGTTCGCGCCGGGGACGGAGGCGGGGGCGGCAGGAGAGCAGGACGGAGGATATCGGCCGGGAATATGTGACGGCGAAAATGGACGGGGGGCGGCCATACCGCATCCCGTCCGTTTTGCAGTGCTCTGTTTCCTGTCGGGCGGTGTCCTGAATCTTGCATGGAGCGGCATCCTGGACAGGATCCATATCGACGAAGTTTTTTCAAACGAGGCACAGGAGCAGCTCCTCGCCGGACAGGCCGCGGTGCAGCTCGTCGGCCTTGGCCTGCTCGTGCCGGTCGCGGAGGAGCTGGTCTTCCGCGCCCTGGTCTACAATCGGATGAAGCGCGTCCTGACGGTGCGCCAGGCCATTTTCTTTTCCGCGCTCCTGTTTGCCGTCTACCACGGCAATCCGATCCAGATGATCTTTGCATTTCCGATGGCGCTTGCGCTCGCATGGGTGTACGAGCATGGCAGATGGCTCCTGTTCCCTGTACTATTCCATGCCGGGGCAAATCTTACGGCTATTTTGATGAATTTTTTCTGAGAAACGGTATGCGTATATGCATCAGAATTGTATTTAATCCTAAATAAAATATCCAAGATCGATACTAATATACAGAAAATTATATATAATTAAAAACAAAATTCAAATTATCTGATAATAACGTCAAAATTTGCTATTTACAGATTGTCAGAATGGGTGTATAGTTTTCTTTAATATTATTATCACAGGAGGATTCAGAATGACTTCAAGCAGATCTTCAGGATCTGTCTGTGCGGATCCGGGCCTCTACCGACCGGAATTTGAGCACGACAACTGCGGTATCGGCGCGGTCGTCAATATAAAGGGGCTCAAGACCCACCAGACAGTGGAAAACGCATTGAGCATTGTAGAAAATTTGGAACACAGAGCTGGCAAAGATGCCGAGGGAAAAACAGGCGACGGAGTTGGAATCATGCTGCAGATTTCGCACCGATTCTTTTCGAAGACCTGTTCGGAACTTGGCATCTTTTTAGGTGATGAGAGGGATTACGGCATCGGTATGTTCTTCTTCCCGCAGGACATCCTGAAGCGCAACCAGGCGAAGAAGATGTTCGAAAGCATCGTCCGCAAGGAGGGGCTGAGGTTCCTCGGCTGGCGGCAGGTGCCTACCGTGCCGTCGGTGCTTGGGCACAAGGCACTTGAGAAGATGCCGTGCATTGAGCAGGCGTTTGTGGAGCGCCCCCGCAGCCTGGACAAGGGGCTTGATTTTGACCGCAAGCTCTATGTCATCCGGCGGATGTTTGAACAGTCCAATGACGAGACGTATGTTGTCTCGTTTTCGAGCCGTACGATCATTTACAAGGGTATGTTCCTTGTGAAGCAGCTCAGGACGTTCTTCACGGACCTGCAGAGCCCGGATTACGAGTCCGCGATCGCGATCGTACATTCCCGGTTCAGCACGAACACGACCCCGAGCTGGGAGCGCGCGCATCCCTACCGTTTCATTGTGCACAACGGTGAGATCAACACGATCCGGGGCAATGCCGACAAAATGCTGGCGCGTGAGGAGACAATGTCATCCGCTTACATGGAGTCCGAGCTGCACAAGGTACTCCCGGTCATCAACGCGAAGGGCTCCGACTCCGCGATGCTCGACAATACGCTCGAGTTCCTGACGATGAACGGGATGGACCTGCCGCTGGCTGTGATGATCACGATCCCGGAGCCGTGGGCGAACAACAATGTGATGTCACAGAAAAAGAAGGATTTCTATCAGTATTATGCGACAATGATGGAGCCGTGGGATGGCCCGGCATCAATCCTGTTCTCAGACGGGGATGTCATGGGAGCAGTGCTCGACCGCAATGGCCTGCGCCCATCGAGATATTATGTGACGGACGACGGGTACGTGATCCTCTCATCCGAGGTTGGCGTGCTTGACATAGATCCGGCGAGGATTGTGTTGAAGGAGCGCCTGCATCCCGGGAAAATGCTGCTGATTGACACCGTGAAGGGCGAGGTGGTCGACGATGAGCAGATCAAGAGCCGCTATGCGTCACGCCAGCCGTATGGAGAATGGCTCGACCAGTATCTTGTCAAGCTGCGCGACCTGAAGATCCCGAACCGCCGCGTCGAGACATACGGCGATGAGATGCGGATACGCCTGATGAAGACCTTTGGCTATTCCTATGAGGACTACAGGACGTCGATCCTGTCAATGGCGCTGAACGGGAATGAGGGGATCAGCGCGATGGGGATCGATACGCCGCTCGCGGTTCTTTCCGGTACGAGCCAGCCGCTGTTTAATTATTTCAAGCAGATGTTTGCACAGGTGACGAACCCGCCGATCGACGCAATCCGTGAGAAGATCGTCACATCCAAGACAATGTATGTCGGGATGGAGGGCAACCTGCTCGAGGAAAAGCCGGAGAATTGCCAGGTGCTGAAGATCGAGAATCCGATCCTGACCAACACGGACATACTGAAAATCAAAAATATGAAGGTCAAGGGGTTCAAGGTCGCGGAAATCCCGATTACTTTCTATAAAAATACAGCTCTGGAGAAAGCGATTGACCATCTCTTCCTGGAGGTTGACAGGGCGTTCCGCGACGGCGCGAACATCCTGATCCTGAGCGACAAGGGGGTCGATGAGTTCCGCGTGCCGATCCCGTCGCTGCTCGCGGTTTCGGCGGTCAACCAGTACCTCGTCAAGACGAAGCGCCGTACTTCGCTGGCGCTGATCCTCGAGAGCGGCGAGCCAAGGGATGTGCACCATTTTGCGACGTTGCTCGGCTATGGGGCGAGCGCGGTCAATCCGTACCTTGCGCTTGACACGATCCATGAGCTGATTGACAAGGGGATGCTGGACAAGGATTACTACGCGGCTGTCAACGATTACAACGACGCGATCATCAACGGTATCGTGAAAATCGCTTCCAAGATGGGTATCTCAACGATCCAGTCTTATCAGGGCTCACAGATTTTTGAGGCGATCGGTATCAGCAGCGATGTGATTGACAAGTATTTTACAAATACAGTCAGCCGCATAGGCGGCATCACGCTGGCGGATATTGAATATGACATCGGCCTCCGCCACAGGAAGGCCTTTGACCCGCTGGGGCTTCAGGAGGATCTGACGCTCGACAGCCTCGGCTACCATAAGTCAAGGAGCGCCGGGGAGCATCACCGCTACAATCCGCAGACCATCCATCTGCTGCAGGAGTCCACGAGGACCGGCAGCTATGAGATGTTCAAGGAATATACGCAGCTCGTCAACAGTGAGGAGTCCGGCTATATCCGCAGCACGATGGATTTCAGGTTCCCGGAGCAGGGCGTACCGATCGATGAGGTCGAGAGCGTTGACTCAATCGTGAAGCGCTTCAAGACGGGAGCGATGTCGTACGGCTCGATCTCGCAGGAGGCGCATGAGACGCTTGCGGTTGCGATGAACCAGCTTCACGGCAAGTCGAACACAGGCGAAGGCGGGGAGAGCCTTGACCGTCTCGTGGTCGGGCCGGATGGCAGGAACCGCTGTTCTGCGATCAAGCAAGTCGCGTCAGGCCGGTTCGGCGTGACGTCGCGCTACCTCGTGAGCGCAAAGGAGATCCAGATCAAGATGGCGCAGGGCGCGAAGCCGGGCGAGGGCGGCCATCTCCCCGGCAAGAAGGTCTATCCGTGGATCGCGAAGACGAGGCATTCGACACCGGGCGTCAGCCTGATCTCGCCGCCGCCGCATCACGATATCTATTCGATCGAGGATCTGGCGCAGCTGATTTACGACCTGAAAAATGCGAACCGCGAGGCGGATATCTCGGTGAAGCTCGTCTCCGAGGCGGGCGTCGGCACGGTGGCCGCCGGAGTCGCAAAGGCAGGGGCGCAGGTGATCCTGATCTCCGGCTATGACGGAGGGACAGGAGCCGCGCCGCGCAGTTCGATCCATCATGCGGGGCTGCCATGGGAGCTCGGCGTCGCGGAGACGCACCAGACGCTGCTCATGAACGGGCTGCGCAACAAAGTCCGCATCGAGACGGATGGCAAGCTGATGAGCGGACGCGACGTCGCGATTGCGGCGCTGCTCGGCGCGGAGGAATTCGGCTTCGCGACAGGCCCGCTCGTGACGATGGGCTGCGTGATGATGCGTGTCTGCAATCTTGACACGTGTCCGGCCGGCATCGCGACGCAGAACCCGGAGCTGCGCAGGCGTTTCCGAGGCAAGCCGGAGTACGTTGTGAATTTCATGCGCTTTATCGCACAGGACCTGCGTGAATATATGGCAAAGCTCGGCTTCCGCACAGTTGACGAGATGGTCGGCAGGAGCGACCTGCTGTGCAAGAAGACAGACTGCGGGAATCCGCGCGGCAGCCTGATCGACCTGGGCAATATCCTGGACAACCCATATGCCGGCAAGGGGGAGAAGGTCACGTTTGACCCGGCGCAGGTATTCGATTTCGGCCTGGAAAAGACGAAGGATGTGAAGGTATTGCTCGCGAAGCTCGGCAATGCGCTCGAGAACGGGCAGAAGCGGAGTGTTGAGCTCGATGTCTCGAATGTAGACCGCGCTTTTGGCACGATCTTCGGCTCGGAGATTACGAGGAGGTATCCGGAAGGGCTTGATGAGGATACGTATACGATCAAATGCCACGGCGCAGGCGGACAGAGCTTCGGCGCGTTTATCCCGAAGGGGCTGACGCTGGAGCTGGTCGGCGACAGCAACGATTACTTTGGCAAAGGGCTTTCGGGCGGTAAGCTGATTGTATATCCGCCGGCAGGGGCAGGCTTTGCGCACGAGGAGAATATTATCATAGGAAATGTTGCGCTCTACGGTGCGACAAGCGGCAGCGCTTATGTCAACGGCGTGGCAGGCGAGCGCTTCTGCGTCCGCAATTCGGGCGCGATCGCGGTTGTCGAGGGCTGCGGCAATCATGGCTGCGAGTATATGACGGGCGGGCGTGCCGTCGTGCTCGGGCACGTCGGGGAGAATTTTGCAGCCGGGATGAGCGGCGGCATCGCGTATGTGCTCGATGAGGACAGTGACCTCTACACGAAGGTCAACAAAAACATGGTGTCCATCGAGAAAATAACATCAAAGTACGATGTGCTGGAGCTGAAGGATATCATCCAGAAGCATGTGAAATATACAAACTCGGAGAAGGGCAAGCAGATTCTGGAGAATTTTGGCGAGTATCTGCCAAAGTTCAAGAAGATCATCCCGCACGAGTACAATGCGATACTGATGACGATTGTCCAGATGGAGGAGAAGGGCTTAAGCAGCGAGCAGGCACAGATTGAAGCGTTCTACGCCAATATGACGCAGCAGGATGAGTAGGAGGTGTGGTCATGGGAAAACCGACAGGATTTTTAGAATACAAGAGAGAGGACAGCCAGGAGCTCGCACCGAAGGAACGTATCCGGAATTTCAATGAGTTCCACATCCCGCTGCCGCTTGAGAAACAGCAGATCCAGGGAGCGCGGTGCATGGCGTGCGGCGTGCCGTTCTGCCAGGCGGGCGTGATGATCGGAGGCATGGCGTCCGGCTGCCCGCTGAACAACCTCGTGCCGGAGTGGAATGACCTCGTGTACCACGGGAGCTGGGAGGAGGCATACAAGCGCCTGACGAAGACGAACTGCTTCCCGGAGTTCACGTCGCGCGTCTGCCCTGCCCTGTGTGAGGCCGCCTGCACGTGCAACCTTGATACCGAGCCGGTGGCGACGAAGGCGAATGAGCGCGCGATCATCGAGAACGCATTCGCACAGGGGCTCGTGAAGCCGTGTCCGCCGGAGGTGCGCACGGGCAAGAGGGTCGCGGTCGTCGGCAGCGGCCCGTCCGGGCTCGCGGCTGCGATGCAGCTCAACAAGCGCGGCCACAGCGTGACGGTATTTGAGCGCAGCGATCGCATCGGCGGCCTGCTGCGCTACGGCATCCCGAATATGAAGCTCGACAAGAAGGTGATCGACCGCCGCCTGGAGCTGATGGAGGCCGAGGGCATCTCGTTCATGACGAACGCAGATATCGGCGGGAATGTCAGTGCGGACTCGCTCCTGAAGGAGTTTGACGCTATCGTGCTCGCGTGCGGCGCGTCAAACCCGCGCGACCTCAAGGCGCCTGGCAGGGAGGCGAAGGGCATCTACTTCGCAGTCGATTTCCTGAAGGCGACGACAAAGAGCCTGCTCGACTCGGATTTTGCGGATAAGAAGTTTATCTCCGCAAAGGGAAAGCACGTGATCGTCATCGGAGGCGGCGATACCGGAAACGACTGCGTCGGCACGTCGATCCGCCTCGGCGCGGCCTCGGTGACGCAGCTTGAGATGATGCCGAAGCTGCCGGATACGCGCAGCGCATCGAACCCGTGGCCGCAGTGGCCGCGCATATGCAAGACTGACTACGGCCAGCAGGAGGCGATCGCCGTCTTCGGCGCAGATCCAAGGATTTACACAACGACCGTCAAGGAATTCGTCCAGAATAAAAAAGGCGAGCTGGCTAAGGCTGTGCTCGTGAGGCTTGAGAGCAAAAAGGATGAGAAGACGGGCCGCATGATGATGGTGCCCGTCGAGGGCAGCGAGTGGACTGTGAAAGCCGACCTCGTGCTGATCGCGGCCGGTTTCCTCGGAGCGCAGAAGTATGTGACGGACGCGTTCAAGGTCGACCTGAACCCGCGCACAAATGTCGCGACCGCGCCCGGCAGGTACGCGTCGAGTGTGCCGAAGGTGTTCACAGCCGGAGATATGCACCGGGGCCAGTCGCTCGTCGTCTGGGCGATCCGCGAGGGCCGCGAGGCCGCGAAGGAAGTCGACGAGTACCTCATGGGATACACGAATCTGTGATTTATGATTCGAAACGGAATTGCCGGTTAATGCTGATTTTTAACCGCTGACAGACTTAGAGGAGGCATTCCCGTAAAATTTTGGCTACTGCAAAGTCAGAGTTCGTCAGGGAACGGTCTCCTCTTTTTATGCCATAAGAAACTTGGTTTTCTATGATTAATTTTATTTTTCCTGACAGTTCCATGGGTAAGTCGCTTCGCGCTGATGAAAGAAATGCCGCTTCGTGGATGCGTTAATCTTCCGATCCACATCTTGACCGCATTTTCTGCCTGTGTTATATTTAACTCGAGAAAATCTGAGTCGGAGGTGACCGAGTAAATGAGATTTTATGGCAGAGAAGCACAGCGCAAAAGCCTGCATCGGATGTTCGGGCGCAGTGGACATCAGGTTGCCTTAATCTATGGCAGACGCCGGGTAGGCAAGAGTGAGCTGATTAAGCAATGCCTTCGTGAATCGGAAATTCAAAGCATTTATTATGAATGCAAGCAGACAACAGAACTGAACAATGTGGACAGTATGGCAGTGCTGATTGCGGAAGCGTTTCAGTTCCCGAAGCCTTCTTTTGACAGTCTGGAAGCCCTGCTGGATTACCTGTTTCGGAAAGCGCAGGAAAAACCGATTATTCTTGTATTGGACGAATATCCTTATATCCGCGATACAGTCAGAGGAATGGACAGCGTTCTTCAGTTTCTGATCGACAGGCACAGAGAGGTTTCTCAGCTGAAGCTGATTTTGTGCGGTTCTTATGTTGATACGATGAAGTCTTTGCTGATGAAAGAAAATCCTCTTTACGGACGCGTTGACCTTACTATCGACCTTAAGCCGATGGATTATTATGAGTCTTCCTTGTTTTATCCTGATTTTTCAGGAGAAGATAAAGTCAGGCTGTACAGTGTGTTTGGCGGTATCCCATATTACAATAAACTGATTGATCCGCTGCTTCCTGTCCGGGAGAATGTCATTGAACTGATTGCTTCCCCTGATGCACGGCTGGAAAACGAGGTTTCGATGTATCTGAAATCGGAGATATCCCGTATTACGAATGCGAATGAGGTGTTTGAAGCATTGGCGAAGGGCTATTCCCGTTTCAGCGACATTCTTTCGCAGTCCCATGTGAGCAGTTCACCCGCACTGGCGGATGTGCTGGAGAAGCTGATCCGGATGGAGGTTGTACAGAAAGAGGCGCCCATTAACCAGGAAAGCAATAAGCGTAAAACAGGGTACTATATCATTGATAATCTGTCTCTGTTTTATTACCGTTACGTGTTCCGTTACCTGTCGCAAATGAATGTAATGGATCCGGAAGCTTTTTTTGAACGGTATATCGCGGAGGATTTTGAGACAAAGTATGTGCCGCGTATCTTTGAGAGCATATGCAGGCAGTATCTGATCCGGCAGAACCGTTCCGGGAAGCTCGCAGAGCCATTTGAGAAAATTGGAAAATATTATTATGATGATCCTGCCCGCAAAACGAATGGGGAATTTGACATTGTTACGCAGGATCGGAATGGATATGTGTTCTATGAAGCCAAATTCAGGAAGGAATCGGTCAGTGAGCGTATGATCCGGGAAGAAATCTGTCAGGTAGAAGCAACTGGCTTACAATGTTACCGATATGGCTTTCTTTCACGTTCCGGTTTTCATGCGTCTCCCGAGAAGAACATGATTTTCATTGATCTTAAGGATATATACGCATAATTTTGCTACCATAGCTGAATGATTCATTATGTCAATAAAATACCAGGAGGACTCCAATTATGAAGTTCAGTTTGAAGGAAGATGGCAGGAGGCTTGCCATGATGGTTTTTGCCGCTGTTCTGATGGCTGTCAATATCAAGACGTTCGTGCGCACGGGCGGGCTGTTCCCGGGCGGGGCCAGCGGGCTCACGATCCTGATCCAGCGGGCGATTGAGCAGTTCTGTGGCGTGGAAGCGCCATATACGCTTATCAATCTGCTGCTCAATGCCGTGCCTGTCTATATCGGCTTCCGGTTCATCGGCAGGAAATTCACCCTGTACTCCTGTTTCGTGATTGTGCTGACGAGTGTGCTGACGGACCTGATCCCGGGTCACGTCATCACCTATGACACGCTGCTGATCAGTGTCTTTGGCGGGATGGTGAACGGGCTCGCGGTCAGCATCTGCCTGCTGGCCGGGGCGACATCGGGCGGGACCGATTTCATCGCGATCTTCCTGTCAGAACGGGGAGGCATCGATTCGTTTAATATTGTGCTCGGGATCAATGTTGTGATCCTGTCGGTTGCCGGCCTGCTGTTCGGCTGGGATAAGGCGTTGTATTCGATTATTTTCCAGTACGCATCGACGCAGGTACTGCATACACTTTATAAGAAATATCAGCAGCAGACGCTCTTTATCGTGACGAATCATCCACAGGAGGTCTGCGGTGCGATCTCGACGGTCAGCAATCACGGCGCGACGATTCTTGATGGAGAAGGGTCGTATGAACACTGTGAGCGTGCGGTCGTCTACTCAGTGGTTTCGCGGGCTGAGCAGAGGAAGGTGATTGCGGCTGTCAAGGAGACGGATCCGAAGGCGTTTGTCAATGCGATCCGGACGGAGCAGCTCGCCGGCAGATTTTACCAGAAGCCTGCGGATTAGTCGGCCCGCATTTTTTGCTTGTGGTCTTTTCAGATACATGATAAACTGATGCAGGGAATTGCCCGGGGAGCCGGACTATTCCCCGGGAGGATCTGGAGGTATCTGAGATGAAACTATCAAAGCTTTTGGAGCACCTCACATACCGCTGCCTGCAGGGCTCTGCGGAATGCGAGGTCAGGAATATTGTCAACGATTCAAGAAAGGCGGAGGAGGGTTCTCTGTTTTTCTGCATTAAAGGCGCTGTGACGGATGGGCATAAGTATGTGTCGGATGTCGTGGCGAAGGGGGCGAAGGTGCTGATCGTGGAGGACCCGGTCGAAGCCCCGGAGGATGTGACGGTGATCCAGGTGGAGGATTCGCGGTACGCGATGGCGCTGATTTCAGCGGCGTACTTTGGGTACCCGGCGGATCAGATGAAGATTATCGGCATCACTGGCACGAAGGGCAAGACGACGACGGCCTACATGGTGAAGTCGATCCTTGAGTCGGCGGGCTACAGAGTCGGCCTGATCGGGACGATCGAGGTGATCATCGGGGACGAAGTGATCCCGGCGAACAATACGACGCCGGAGTCGTACACGATCCAGCAGTACTTCCGCCGCATGGCGGACACAGGCTGCCAGATTGTCGTGATGGAGGTGTCCTCGCAGGGGCTGATGCTGCACCGTACCGCGGGGATCCCGTTTGAGATCGGTATTTTTACAAATATTGAGCCGGATCATATCGGACCGGCGGAGCACGCGAGCTTCGAGGAGTATCTCGAATGCAAGAGCAGGCTGTTCCGGCAGTGCAGGGTCGGCATTGTGAACGCGGACGATGCGCATCTGGCGCAGATACTTGCCGGGCATACGTGCGAGGTCGAGAGCTACGGCCTCTTGGAGGGCGCGGATCTGCGCGCACAGGATCTGAGGCTTGTATCGCGCCCCGGCTATCTTGGGATCGCGTACAAGGTGACTGGGAAGCTGCAGCTTGACGTCGAGGTCGATATCCCGGGCAAGTTCAGCGTCTACAATTCGCTGACCGCGATCGCGATCTGCCGTCATTTCAATGTGGCAGCCGATGACATCCGGGCTGCGCTGAAGCAGGCAAAGGTCAGGGGGCGTGTCGAGATGGTGAAGGTCTCCGACGAGTTCACGCTGATGATTGATTACGCGCACAACGCGATGGCGCTCGAGAGCCTGCTGACGACGCTG
Source organism: uncultured Lachnospiraceae bacterium (assembly GCA_964424785.1). Taxonomy (GTDB): domain Bacteria; phylum Bacillota; class Clostridia; order Lachnospirales; family Lachnospiraceae; genus Choladousia. Next base: position 10,957 of record CAYRKA010000023.1, read on the forward strand.
CGGGAGTACCATCCGCACAGGCTTGTCTGCATGTTTGGCTGTGGGGGCAACCGCTCGAAGCTGCGCCGCTATGAGATGGGCGAGGTGTCAGGACGGCTGGCGGATTTCACGATTATTACATCTGACAACCCGCGCTATGAGAAGCCGGAGGATATCATTGCAGACATTGTGACCGGCATAGAGAAGACGGAGGGGGAATACGTGACGATCACCGACCGGAAGGAGGCGATCGCCTACGCGATCCATCACGGCGAGCCGGGGGACATTGTGATCCTCGCCGGCAAGGGGCACGAGGATTATCAGGAGATCGAGGGCAAAAAGTATCCGATGGATGAGCGCGTGCTGATCCGGGAGATACTGGAAGGAAGATAGTCAGATCATATGGGATTATATGCGGATATCATAGTTGATATCTCCCACAGCAGGCTGGACCAGACGTTCCAGTACCGGGTGCCGGAGGAGCTCCGGGACAGCCTGGAGCCGGGCAATGTCGTCGAGGTGCCATTCGGACGCGGAGACCGGCCCGTGAACGGCTATGTGCTGCGCGTGACGGATCATGCGGCCTGTCTGCCGGAGAAGCTCAAGACGATCGCGCGGCGGACTTCGGCGCTGGCAGGCTCCGAGTCGGTGCTGGTCTCTCTTGCGCTGTGGATGCGCGATTATTATGGTTGTACGACGGTGCAGGCGCTGCGCACAGTGCTGCCGTTCCGGCAGACGGCTCCCGCGAAAAAGAAAAAGCGGATTGTGCTCACTGTACCGGCGGATGAGGCAGGACGGCTGCTTGCAGAGTGCCGCAGGAAGCATCAGACGGCGCGCGCGCGGCTTCTGGAGGCGCTGATTGCGCAGCCGGAGCTGCCGCAGGAGATTGTGACAGGGAGCCTGAGAATCACCCCATCCGTTTGGAAGGCGCTCGAGGAGCGGGGCTGTGTGCGCTGTGAGATGGAGCAGGTCTACAGGACCCCGGCGCTGATTGAAGGGCTGCGGGAAGCGGCGCAGGCGTCAGGCCGGGTCGGCGGTAAGGAGCTGCCGCCGGAGAAGGGCGCATACGGGGCTAAGGATGCCGGGACAGTATATCAGTTAAATACGGAGCAGCAGGCGGTTGCCGACGCGGTCTGGTCGGACCGGGAGCAGCACCCTGCAGGCCGCTATCTGATCCACGGCGTGACCGGGAGCGGCAAGACTGCCGTATACATGGAGCTGATCGCGCGCACCCTGGCGGAGGGCCGCCAGGCGATCCTGCTGATTCCGGAAATATCCCTGACGTACCAGAATGTGCTGCGGTTTTACCGGAGGTTCGGGGACAGGATTTCGATCCTGCATTCGCGGCTGTCGGCGTCGGAGCGCTATGATCAGTTTGAGCGCGCGAAGAATGGGGATATCGACGTGATGATCGGTCCGCGCTCGGCACTGTTCACCCCGTTTGGACGCCTCGGCATGATTATTATAGATGAGGAGCATGAGGATTCCTACAAAAGCGAGTCTGCGCCACGATACGATGCACGCCAGACTGCAGCGAAGCGTGCGGAGCTGGAGGGGGCGCAGCTGGTGCTCGGATCGGCGACGCCGTCGCTGGAGGCATATTTTGACGCGCAAAACGGAGGGAGCAGGCTGTTTACTATGAAGCATCGCGCCACCGGCGGCAGCCTGCCGGTGGTGACGACAGTTGATATGCGGGAGGAGCTGCGCAGCGGCAACCGCTCGATCCTGAGCCGCACCCTGCAGGAAGAGCTTGCACAGTGCCTTGCGGCGCGCCGCCAGGCGATGCTGTTCCTCAACCGCAGGGGGTATTCCGGCTTTCTCTCCTGCCGTTCGTGCGGACATGTGATGAAGTGCCCGCATTGTGACGTGTCGCTGTCTCTGCACAGGGGCGGCCGGCTCGTCTGCCATTACTGCGGCTATGAGGAACCGGCTGTGACGGAATGCCCTGTCTGCGGCTCCGGCCATATCGGAGGCTTCCGCGCCGGGACGCAGCAGATTGAGGACACGGTCGCGGCGCTTTTCCAGCAGGCGCGTATCCTGCGCATGGACAAGGACACGACGAAAGGGAAGGACGGGCACGCGGAGATCCTGCGCGCATTTGCGGACGGCGAAGCTGATATCCTGATCGGCACGCAGATGATCGTCAAGGGACATGATTTCCCGAATGTGACGCTGGTCGGCATCCTTGCCGCGGACCTCTCACTCAATGTCTGCGATTACCGCGCGGCAGAGAGGACGTTCCAGCTCCTGACGCAGGCGGCAGGGCGTGCCGGGCGGGGCGATGCGCCGGGCAGCGTCGTGATCCAGACGTATGAGCCGGAGCACTATGCGGTCGCCTGTGCGGCGTCGCAGGAGTATGAGCCGTTTTATGAGCGGGAGCTCGCATACAGGAGGCTGGCGGGGTATCCCCCGGCCGGAGATATGATGTCGGTACACTGTGCATCGGAGGATGAGGAGCGGCTCGCGGTTGCCGTCGATTATCTGGCGCGGTTCGTGCGGCAGGCCGCGTCGCGCTGCGGCGCGTCGGTGATCGGGCCGTCAGATGAGGCAGTCGCAAAGATCAATGACATTTACCGCAAGGCGCTGTATGTCAAGCATGAGCAGCCGAAGACGCTGACTGCAATCAAGAACCTTGTGGAGCAATATATCGAGATGAATACTGGATTTCAGGGAATCCGGATCAATTTTGAGAGAAGATAGCAGGACAGGAGGAGTGGTCGAAATGGCGATCAGACAGATCAGGATTATGGGCGATGAGAAGCTGGAGAAGAAATGCAGGCCGGTGGAGGAGATGACGCCGCGCACGCGTGAGCTGATCCAGGATATGCTGGACACGATGTATGAGGCGGGCGGCGTCGGGCTGGCAGCCCCGCAGGTTGGCGTATTAAAGCGGATTGTGGTAATAGATACGGGAGAAGGAGGCGCGCATGTACTGATCAACCCGGAGATTCTTGAGACGTCCGGCTCACAGACCGGGCAGGAGGGCTGCCTGAGCCTTCCGGGCCAGGCGGGGATAGTGACACGCCCGAATTATGTGAAGGTCAGGGCATTGGACGAAAATATGGAGGAGTACGTGCTCGAGGGCGAGGAGCTGCTGGCGCGTGCGATCTGCCATGAGTGCGACCATCTGGAGGGCATCATGTATGTGCGGTTTGTCGAGGGCGAACTGTTCGAGGTGACGGAGGAGCAGGAACCGGAGAAATGACGGGCGGCATATGCCTTGTACAGGCGGACGTATCCCTTTACCGCGGATTGGAGGTATTATGAGCAGGAATGTAGTATTTATGGGGACTCCCGATTTCGCGGTCGGCACGCTCGAGGCGCTGATCGCGTCGGAGAAGTACCGCGTAGTGGCTGTGTTCTCGCAGCCCGACAAGCCGAAGGGCAGGAGCAGGGCTTTTCAGGCGCCGCCGGTCAAGGAGGCCGCTGTGGCGGCAGGCATCCCGGTATTCCAGCCTGCCAGGATCCGGGACTCTGAGTGGCTGATAAAGCTGCGGGTGCTGCAGCCGGACGTGATCGTCGTCGTCGCGTTCGGCCAGATCATCCCACAGGCGATCCTGGATCTGCCAGAGTATGGCTGTATCAATGTCCATGCGTCACTGCTCCCGAGGTACCGCGGCGCCGCGCCGATCCAGTGGGCGGTGATAGGTGGCGACCGGGAATCCGGGGTGACGACGATGCGGATGGACGCCGGCCTTGACACCGGTGATATGATTATGGCAGAGAAGGTGGCGCTCGCTCCGGACGAGACGGGCGGCAGCCTCTTCGACCGGCTGAGCAGCGTCGGGGCGGAGCTTCTGGTCCGGACGCTTGACGCTGTCTTCGACGGGACGGCGCAGTATGAGAAGCAGCCCGCAGAGAGCCCGACGCCGTATGCGTCGATGCTCACGAGGAAGGACGGCGAGGTTGACTGGACGCAGAGTGCGGCACAGATCGAGCGCCGGATCCGCGGGCTGGATCCGTGGCCGGGCACGTGGACGAAATACCGCGGCAGGACATTGAAGCTCTGGAGAGCGGAAGCGGAGCCTGTATGCGGCATATGTGTTGCCCCGGGCACGGTTACACAGGTCACGAAGATGGCGCTCAAAATCCAGACAGGGCAGGGGCTCCTGTCAGTCCTTGAGCTGCAGCCGGAAGGGAAAAAACGTATGGATGTGGCGTCGTACCTGCGCGGCAATGCGGTCGCGGCAGGCGACAGCTTCGGCGTATAGGAGATGACAGATATGAATTTACTCGCATCAGCTTCTGACGGTTTTTATGGCTATGGAGGGTTTGGCGGCTACGGTTATCTGTTTGACTGGACGTACCTGCTGGTGATAGCGGGCCTTGTCCTGTCGATGATTGCGTCAGCCAATGTCAGGGGTACGTTTTCAAAGTACTCGCGTATGCGCAGCATGAGAGGCCTGACAGGCGCGATGGCTGCGCAGAAGGTGCTGCAGAGCGCCGGGATCTATGATGTCCGTATCGAGCACGTCTCCGGCGAGCTGACGGATCACTATGACCCGCGCTCAAAGATCCTGCGGCTGTCGGACAGCACGTACGGCTCCAATTCAGTCGCGGCGGTCTGTGTCGCCGCGCATGAGTGTGGCCATGCAATCCAGCATCAGGCCGGCTACGGCCCTCTGGTGCTGCGCAGCACACTTGTCCCGGCGGCCAATTTCGGCTCGACGCTCTCGTGGCCGATTTTCCTGGCGGGCCTCGTGCTGTCGATCCGCCCGCTGTTGACGGTCGGCATCATCCTGTTTTCGCTTGCCGTGGTCTTCCAGCTTGTGACGCTCCCGGTCGAGTTCAACGCCTCTTCACGCGCGCTGCGCGTGCTGGAGGACACGCATATGCTCGGTGACCAGGAGCTTTCGGCCGGCAAGAAGGTGCTCAGAGCTGCGGCTATGACGTATGTAGCGAGCCTTGCCGCGTCGATCCTGCAGCTTCTGCGGCTGGTCATACTGGCAGGGGGAAGGAGACGCGATGACTAAGCCAGTGAATTTGCGGGAGATTGCCCTCGGGATGCTCCAGGAGATCACGGAGGAGGAGGCATACAGCCATGTGGTCATCCGGGAGGTGCTGGAGAAATACCAGTACCTCGACAAGCGCGACAGGGCATTTATTACACGGACGGTCGAGGGGACGCTGGAACATATGATCCAGCTCGATTACATCATCGAACAGTTTTCCAACGTACCGGTCTACAATATGAAGCCGTTGATCCGGAACCTGCTGCGGATGTCCGTCTATCAGCTCAAATACATGGACAGCGTGCCGGATTCCGCCGTCTGCAATGAAGCGGTCAGGCTGGCGCAGCGGCGCGGCTTTTACAATCTGAAGGGTTTTGTCAACGGCGTCCTGCGCAATACGGCGCGCAGGCTGAGCCAGGTAAGCTACCCGGATCCGCAGCAGGAGCCGCTGCATTATCTTTCTGTGAAATATTCCTTCCCGATCTGGATGCTGAACAAGTGGGTAGCGCAGTTCGGCTATGAGACGACGGAGCGGATCTGCCTCGATTCCCATATGGAGAAAGCGACGACGGTGCGCTGTGACGTTGAGAAAGCGTCAGTCGATGAGATTATCGCGGATCTGACGGAACAGGGCATTACAGTGCGGAGGCACCCTTATCTGGATTATGCGCTCCAGATTTCCGGGTACAATTATATGAATGCGGTATCGGCATTCCGCAAGGGCTGGATCCAGGTGCAGGACGTCAGCTCGATGCTTGTCACGGAGGCCGCGGCTGTGAACTGGGGTGATTATTGTATTGACGTCTGTGCGGCTCCCGGCGGGAAGAGCCTGCATGTCGCACAGAAGCTGATGGGCAGCGGTTATGTCGAGGCACGGGATGTCTCCGAACACAAGGTGCGCCTGATGCAGGAGAATATCGAGCGCAGCGGCGCGATCAATATCCGCGCGATGCTTGTTGATGCGACAGTCCGCGATGAGGCTTCTGTCGGCAGGGCGGATGTCGTGCTGGCTGACGTCCCGTGCTCCGGGCTCGGCGTGATCGGCCGGAAGCAGGATATCAAGTACAAGATGTCGGAGAAAAAGCAGCAGGATATCATCCGGCTGCAGCGCAGGATCCTTTCTGTCGTTCAGGAATACGTGCGGCCCGGCGGCGTACTGGTCTACAGCACCTGCACGGTCGGGGCGGATGAGAACCAGTACAATGTCAAATGGTTCCTTGAGAATTATCCGTTCCATCTCGAGAATATTGACCCGTATCTCTGCGATGAGCTGAAAAGCAGGACGACGCACGGAGGGTATATCCAGCTCCTTCCCGGCATCCATCAGTCAGACGGATTCTTCATCGCGAGGCTGCGCAGAGATGAGGAGAAAGAGACGGACGCATGAAAAAAGATATCAAATCAATGGCCTTTGAGGAGCTTCGTACAGAGATTACGGCACTTGGGGAGAAACCGTTCCGTGCGGCGCAGCTCTACCAGTGGATGCATGGGAAACTGGCGGACGGCTTTGAAGAGATGACGAATCTGCCGAAAACCTTCCGGGAAAAGCTCAGCGGCCGGTACGAATATGTGAGCCATGAGGTGGCGGGCCGCCTGATTTCACAGGTTGACGGGACGGAAAAGTATCTGTTCCGGCTGGCGGACGGCAATGTGATCGAGAGTGTGCTGATGCGCTATCATCATGGCAATTCCGTCTGCATCTCATCGCAGGTCGGCTGCCGGATGGGCTGCCGCTTCTGCGCGTCGACGCTGGGCGGCCTGACGCGCTGCCTGAGCGCGTCCGAGATGCTTGACCAGGTCTATAAAATACAGAAAATTTCCGGTGAGCGTGTGTCAAACGTCGTCGTGATGGGGACGGGCGAGCCGCTTGACAATTATGAGAACCTGCTGCGTTTCCTGGCGCTTCTGACCGATGAACACGGCCTGCATATCAGCCAGAGGAATGTGACAGTCTCGACCTGTGGTATCATAGAGAAGATGCGCCGCCTGGCGGACGAGAAGCTGCAGATCACGCTGGCCCTGTCGCTGCACGCTCCGAGCCAGGAGAAACGAAAAGAACTGATGCCGGTCGCGTACAGGTATGAGCTGCAGGACGTCCTTGACGCGTGCCGCTATTATTTTGCGCAGACCGGGCGCAGGATTACGTTTGAATACAGCCTTGTCGGCGGCGTGAACGACAGCCAGGAGGATGCGGACGCCCTGGCGCGGCTGCTCGCGGATATGAACTGCCATGTCAATCTGATACCGGTCAATCCCATCAAGGAGCGCGATTATGTGCAGTCCCGGCGTTCCGTCATCGAAGCATTCAAAAATAAACTTGAAAAAAATCGGATAAATGTTACTATTAGAAGAGAAATGGGCCGTGACATCAGCGGTGCGTGCGGCCAGCTTCGTAAGAGTTATATTGACCAGCAACAAGAAAGGAAAGAAAGGTATGAAGACGTATAGCATTACAGATATCGGCAAACGTCGTTCTGCGAACCAGGACTTCGTGTATGCCTCTGACCAGCCGGTCGGCAATCTATCTAATTTGATGATTGTGGCGGACGGGATGGGCGGACACAATGCAGGTGACCTCGCGTCACGCTATACGGTCGAGTCGATGCTTGAATACATAGAAAAGGCAGTTGAACAGCGGCCGATCCCGCTGCTCAGCTGCGCGATCCACCACGCAAATGAGCTTGTGATTGAGAAGGCGCGTTCCGACAAGTCCCTCGAAGGGATGGGGACGACGGTCGTCGCCGCGACAGTGCAGGGCGAATATCTCTACGTGGCGAATGTAGGGGACAGCCGTCTGTATCTGATCGACGATGAGATCGAGCAGATCACGAGAGACCACTCGCTGGTGGAGGAGATGGTACGGCTCGGGGAGCTCGCGCGCAAGGACGCGAGGAGCCATCCGGATCGCAATGTGATCACGCGGGCGATCGGGGTGCGTACGCCCGTGCGGATTGATTTTTTCGATGTTAAGCTGGAGCCGGGGGATAAGATCCTGCTCTGCTCGGACGGACTTACGAATATGCTGGAGGATGAGGATATCCTCCAGATCGTGAAACGCTGCGGCTCCCCGAAGGAGGCTGCGCAGAGGCTCGTCAACGAGGCGAACAAAAATGGGGGAAAAGACAACATCTCAGTAGTCCTTGCTGAATTCTAATTAATGGGGAAAAGGTATGCTAAAAGTCGGAACATTTTTGCAGAACAGATATGAGATAATTTCCAGGATCGGCGCGGGCGGGATGGCGGACGTCTATAAGGCGAAGGACCACAAGCTGAACCGTTTTGTCGCGGTGAAGGTGCTCAAGAACGAATTCCGGGATGACAAGGTATTCATCTCGAAGTTCCGCGCGGAGGCACAGTCGGCGGCCGGGCTTGCGCACGCGAATATTGTGAATGTGTACGATGTCGGCGAGGAAGCCGGGATTAATTACATTGTGATGGAGCTTGTGGAGGGGATCACGCTCAAGGAGTACATCGCGGGGAAGGGCAGGCTGTCGGTGCGCGAGGCGACGAGCATTGCGCTGCAGATTTCAGCCGGACTCGAGGCTGCGCACAACAACGGGGTCATCCACCGCGACGTGAAGCCGCAGAATATCATTATCTCGACGGATGGCAAGGTCAAGGTGGCCGATTTCGGGATCGCGCGCGCGGCGTCGACGAACACGATCAATTCCGGTGTCATGGGCTCTGTCCATTACAGCTCGCCGGAGCAGGCACGCGGCGGCTACAGCGACGAGAAAAGCGATATTTACTCGCTGGGCATCACGATGTATGAGATGCTGACCGGGCATGTGCCGTTTGACGGGGATACGGCGGTCGCCGTCGCGATCCGCCATCTGCAGGAGGAGCTGCGCGGGCCGAAGGAAGAGGTGCCGGAGATCCCGGAGAGCACGAACCGGATTGTCATGAAATGCACACAGAAGAGCCCGGACAGGCGGTATCCGAATATGACAGAGCTGATCCGTGACCTCCGGGAATCGCTTGTCAATCCGAACGGTGATTTTGTGAAGGATACGCAGCCTGACCGCACCTCTAAGACAATTGTCATGTCGAAAGAGGAGGTTGACCAGATCAACGCGGAGCGTACGATGCCATCGTACGATGAGTCGCTTGACGTCGGGGCTGCTGCAGGACTGCACGATGAGGAGACGGAGTTTCCGAAGAACAGGGCGTACCAGCCGGGCAGCTATTATCAGAAGAGCCAGTACCAGGAGGTAGCGCCTGGCCGGGCGGATCCGTATGACGGCAGCTACGGGGAGGACGCGGACGGGCACGGGTATGACCCGTACTATGATGCCTATGACAATCCTGAGGACTATGCGATCCGCGGCGGCAGGCAGGAGGGGAATTACCGGCTTGAGGAGGATTTTTCGGCGCGCAGGGAGAAAAAGCAGCGTGACGATGACCGGGAGATTGGCCTGAACCCGAAGCTGGAGAAGGCAGTGACGATAGGCGGGATCATTGTTGCAGTGATTATTGGCTGTATCTTCCTCGCGCTGCTTGCAAATGCCTTTGGCCTGTTCCATTTCGGCAGCGGGCGCAAGGCAGTGCAGACGGAAGAATCGGAAAATGCCGTCACCGAGATCCTGACAGAGAAGCCTGAGACAGAGGCGGACGCGGAGGAGCAGAAGCTTGTCTCCGTGCCGACGCTGCTGGGCAAGACGGAGGAGGATGCGAAGAAGCTGCTTGCGAGCTTTGGCCTTGAAGGTTCCAAAGCCGGTGAGGTATCGGGATCCGGATACGGGCCGGGAGAGATATGCTCGCAGACCCCGGACGGTGGCGAGATGGCGGAGAGGGGATCAACAGTCACATATGAGGTTGTCCCGGCCGATGCCGGGTTCTCCCTTGATGACCTGAGCAATATGGAACAAAGCCAGGCGCAGGCTGTCCTGATTACGAAAGGCCTGCAGTGCAATGTAGATATGACAGAATACAGTGATGTGGTTGAGGCCGGCCATGTTATCTCGACCGATCCGGAGGCCGGATCGACAGTCAGGGCGGGCGATACCGTGACGCTGTTCATCAGCCAGGGGCCGCAGGGGGACGTCAGCTATGTGACGCCCTGGGATCTGTACGGATATACGCAAGAAAGGGCTACCGAGGCGCTTGAGATGCTGGGTCTGATCCCGAACTATGAATATGCGGCGAGCGATACGGTTGGCTCCGGCCTGGTGATCAGCCAGAGCGCCCCGGCAAATGAGGAGGTCGCGCGCGGCACGACGGTGACGCTGGTGATCAGCACCGGCCCGTCCGGGGATGAGGATGCCGGTGAGGCTGCGGCGGACAATGCAGTCACGATCCAGGATGACGGGAATGGCATATGGGAGTGCAATGCGGAGCTGCGTGAGCCGTCAGGCTACAGCGGGCAGAATGTCCGGATCACGCTCGTGCAGAACGGCGCGGAGAGTACGATTTATGAGGGGCAGGCCACGTTCCCGTACGAGCTGCGCGTACAGGGCGCGCCGGGCGTGGAGAGCGGCACGGCATATGTGTATCTGCTTGACTCCCAGACCGGGGAGGTTTCGAGTAAGATTGAATATCCGGGGATTACGTTTACAAGGACGGATAGCTGATGCAGGGAAAGATTATCAGGGGGATCGGCGGATTTTATTATGTGCACGCGCAGGATGGCGAGGTGTATGAGTGCCGTGCGAAGGGGATTTTCCGCAGGGAAGGGATCAAACCGCTCGTCGGGGACAATGTGGAGATATCCATGCAGGACGGGGAGCAGCATACGGGCAATGTCGACCGTATCCTGCCGAGACGCAATGAACTGACCCGACCGGCTGCGGCGAATGTTGACCAGGCAATCATTATGTTTGCCGTGGTAAGCCCGGAGCCGAACCTGAACCTGCTTGACCGTTTCCTGGTCATGATGGAACTGCAGGCGGTTCCGGTCATGATCTGCTTCAACAAGACGGACCTGGCGACGGGGCAGGCGTGCCGGCGCCTTGTGGACATCTACCGTTCTGCCGGATATGAAATCTGTCTTGCCAGCATTGCGCAGGGGACGGGGATTGGGCGGATCCGGTCCCTTTTACAGGGGAAGACGACCGTGGCTGCCGGGCCGTCCGGTGTCGGCAAGTCCTCGCTCACGAACGCGCTGCAGCCAGAGGCTGCGATGGAGGTCGGCGACATCAGCCGCAAGCTCGGACGGGGCCGCCACACGACACGCCATACGGAGCTGCTCGTGCTCCCGAAGCTGGATGAGACGGACACGGAGAATACTTATTTCCTTGATACGCCGGGGTTCAGTTCCCTGTACCTGCGGGGGATTGATGCGGGGGAGCTCTGGAGATATTTCCCGGAGTTCGTCCCATGCGAGCCTGAATGCCGCTTCCAGGGCTGTTCGCATATAAATGAGCCGGGCTGTGCGGTCAGGGCAGCAGTGCAGGAGGGCAGGATCAGCCGCCCCCGGTATGAGGATTATGTACAGCTCTGGCAGGAGTTGAAGAATACCAGAAAATACTAGGAGGGACCTATATGACACGCCATAATATTCTAGCGCCGTCCATTTTGTCGGCGGACTTTAACCACCTCGGCGACGATATCCGCATTGTGACGCAGGCAGGGGCTGAGTATCTCCATATCGACGTGATGGACGGCATATTCGTCCCAAGCATCTCCTTTGGGATGCCGGTCATCAAATCAATCCGCCGTGAGGCATCCTGCGTCTTTGACGTTCATCTGATGATCAAGGAGCCGGACCGCTATATCGAGGCGTTTGCGGACTGCGGCGCCGACAGTATCACGGTACATGCGGAGGCATCAAAGCATCTGCACCGCTCGGTCCAGGGCATTAAAAAATGCGGCCTCAGGGCAGGCGTTGCGCTGAATCCGGCGACCCCGCTGTGCGCGCTTGATTATGTGCTCGGGGATCTCGACATGGTTCTGGTCATGACAGTCAATCCGGGCTTCGGCGGCCAGAGCTACATCCCACAGATGACGGATAAGATCCGCACGCTCCGGCAGAAAGCGCTGGTGATGGGCAAGGAGCTTGACATCGAGGTGGATGGCGGTATCAATGATGCGACGATCCGCACCGTGCTCGAAGCGGGAGCCAATGTCCTTGTCGCAGGCTCTGCTGTATTTTCAGGTGATCGCGCCGGAAATGTGGCACGGTACCTTGGCGTGATGGGGGATTATGTGGAATATTGAGCGTTACTATTCACAGTCGATTCGGAACAGATATACAGACTCGTCGTGCTCGCACGTAAGAGGCTGT
>CAYRKA010000024.1:0-16189 GCA_964424785.1 uncultured Lachnospiraceae bacterium
GAGACGGAGGTTGAGACCGAGACGGAGAAGTCGGGCAAAGCCGTGAAGACCGGTGATGATACGCCGGTTCTCCCGTATGCGATGGCTCAGGTTGCGGCGGCGATGGTGGTCCTGCTCCTGTGGTACAGGCGCAGGAAAATGGCCGGGAAATAAGAGGCGGCAGTGTGAAGAGTGGACGGTATTTATGGAGAAGAAAAAGCGGAACGTTTTTTTAACAGGTGTGCTGGCAGCGTCGGCGCTCCTGCTGACGGGCTGCGCGATGGGAGAGGCTGACGGTGCGATGACCGTACAGGGGATTGAGGCGCTGGAGGCAGGCGAATATGACCAGGCGCTGCAGCTTTTCGAGGATGCCATAAGAGAAGGGGAGCAGCAGATGCTGGCGTGCCGCGGGCTGGGCATGGCGTATATGGGCCTCGCGGAATATGAGGAGGCCGAGGAGTCGTTCAAGGCTGCCCTTGAGTACGCGGATGACCGCCAGCCGGAGAATGCACGGGATATCCGGCTGTATCTGGCGACGGTGCAGTACCGGCTTGGCGAATATGAGGATACGGTCGGGACATGCACGGACCTGCTGGAGGAAGAGGCGGACGGAAATGTCGAGGCGTATTATCTGCGCGGAGCGGCCAATCTGATGGAAGAGGAGCAGGATAATGCGCATGAGGATTTCGACGCGGCTGTCGCGCTGGCCCCGGATAATTATGATCTGTACCTGAATATTTATGAATGCTACACCCGGAAGAATCTTTCGGGGCTCGGGGGCGAGTATCTGCAGAGCGCCCTGAATATCCAGGGCGAAGACCTGGAACACTATTACAATCGGGGGCGCGTCTATTTCTATCTGGAGGAGTATGAGGAGGCGCAGAGCCAGCTCATCGGGCCTGTGGAGGCGGGTTATGAGCCTGCCATGTTCCTGATTGGCAGGGTTTACCTCGCGATGGACGATTATGAGCACGCGCGCGCGGTATATCAGCAGATCGCCGGGCAATCCGGGGAGAGCGCGGAGACGTACAATGGGCTCGCATTGTGCGCGATGCAGATGGGGGACTATGATACGGCGCTGTCGTATATCAGCCAGGGTCTGACCCTCGAGGATGCGGGGGACAGGCAGGAGCTGTATTTCAATGAGATCGTGGCATATGAGAAAAAGCTGGATTTCGAGACGGCAAAGATAAAGGCGCAGGAGTATGTCGTGCGGTATCCGTCTGATGAGGCCGGGCAGCGCGAGAAGACGTTCCTGTCTACGCGCTGACAGGGCGGGGGAGACGGAGGATGATAGGAAGGATGATCTTGCGTGTACAGTGGACGCAGGGCAGAGGTGGATCATATGGCAGACTATAAGACGGAAGCGCTCCGGGAGCGCGTCATCCTGGTCGGCGTTCAGCTTTCTGACTGTGACGATACGGAGGAGTCGCTGGCGGAGCTTGGCGATCTCGCTTTTACGGCGGGAGCCGAGGTGGCAGGGGCCATGATCCAGAAGCGCGAGGCAATCCATCCGGGCACTTACATCGGGAAAGGAAAAATTGATGAGGTGAGGAACCTGATCTGGGAGCTGGAGGCTACCGGGGTGATCTGCGACGATGAGCTGTCGCCCGCGCAGATGAACAATCTGCAGCGGGAGCTGGATTGTAAGGTGATGGACCGGACGCTGCTGATCCTCGATATTTTTGCGCGGCACGCGACGACGCGCGAGGGCAAGATCCAGGTGGAGCTGGCGCAGCTGCGCTACCGCGCGGCGCGGCTGGCAGGGCTTGGCAATTCGCTTTCGAGGCTCGGCGGAGGCATCGGCACGCGCGGGCCCGGAGAGAAGAAGCTCGAGACAGACCGGCGTGTCATCCGTGCGCGGATCAGCCATCTGAAGTGCGAGCTCGACGAGGTGATCCGCCACCGTGAGCTGATCCGGTCGCAGCGGCGCAGGAGCGAGCAGAGGATCGCCGCGCTGGTCGGCTATACGTCTGTGGGCAAATCCGCGATTTTCCGGGCGCTGACGGGGGCGGATGTCCTCGAGGATCCGAAGCTGTTCGCGACGCTCGACACGACGACGCGCGCGATCCGCCTGCCGGGGAGCCAGGAGGTGCTGCTGACCGACACGGTCGGATTTATCCGCAAGCTGCCCCACCACCTGATTGAGGCGTTTAAGAGTACGCTCGAGGAGGCGTGCTACGCCGATCTCCTGATCCATGTCGTGGACGCGGCGAGCCCGCAGATGGAGGCGCAGATGCATATCGTCTATGAGACGCTGCACGGCCTCGGCGCGGATAAGAAGCCGGTGATCACCGTTTTCAACAAGCAGGATCTCCTGCCGGACAGGATGCTTTGCCGGGATATGCGCGCCGACTACTGTATCGCTGCGAGCGCGCACACGGGCGAGGGCATGGAGGAGCTGCGCGGGGATATCGCGGAGGTGCTGCGCAGCCGGAAAATTTACATTGAGCGTCTTTACACATACGACAGGGCAGGGCTGATCCAGCTCATCCGCAGGCGCGGTGAGCTGCTCGAGGAGGATTACAGGCCGGAAGGGATTTTTGTGCGTGCGTATGTGCCGCAGGATATTTATATGAATGTCTGAGCATCTATTTCCAATGAGTAGTCTGACAACAGGCTGCTTTTTCTAAAATCTTTTCAACGTCATTTTCATTTCGTTTTGTGCAATAGCCGGAGTGTCCGGGCGCATCACAGAATCGGGGAACTGTCAGGTACAAAAAAGAATTCAGACTATAAAGCAAATAGTCAGCACACAATATATGGTATTGTTAACAATAATGAAACATATATGTAGTGGTTTTGACATTGACTTCCATACTCGCCGGTGTTATACTGGGATTCACAGCTATAGGAAACGACATAAATAATGTCGTTTCCTATAAAATAACATATTACGAATGAGTCTGGAGGGGTTTACATTGTTCAGAGTGGTGAAGCGCGATGGGGAAATAGCAGAGTTTGACCTGTCCAAAATAAGCGGCGCGATTTCCAAGGCATTTGATGCGACGCAGACAGAGTACAATCAGGATATTATCGACCTGCTGAGCCTGCGGGTGACGGCGGATTTCCAGAAGAAGATCCATGACGGCCTGGTCGATGTCGAGAGTGTGCAGGACAGCGTCGAGGAGGTGCTGGGGCAGGCGGGGTATTCCGAGGTGGCGAAGGCCTATATCCTGTACCGCAAGCAGCGTGAGAAGATCCGCAATATGAAGTCCACGATCCTCGATTACAAGGAGATCGTCAACAGCTATGTGAAGGTGGAGGACTGGCGCGTCAAGGAGAATTCGACGGTGACGTACTCGGTCGGCGGCCTGATCCTGAGCAATTCGGGCGCGGTGACGGCGAATTACTGGCTGTCCGAGATTTACGACCCGGAGATCGCGGAGGCGCACCGCAATGCCGATATCCACCTGCATGACCTGTCAATGCTGACGGGCTACTGTGCAGGCTGGTCGCTGAAGCAGCTGATCCAGGAGGGTCTTGGCGGCATCAAGGGCAAGATCACCTCTGCCCCGGCGAAGCATCTGTCGGTGCTGTGCAACCAGATGGTGAATTTCCTCGGCATCATGCAGAACGAGTGGGCGGGGGCGCAGGCCTTCTCATCGTTTGACACGTATCTGGCGCCTTTTGTCAGGGCCGACCATCTCTCCTACCCGGAGGTGAAGAAATGCATTGAGGCCTTTATCTATGGAGTCAATACGCCGAGCCGCTGGGGGACGCAGGCGCCGTTCTCGAATATTACGCTTGACTGGACCGTGCCGGATGACCTGGCGAACCTCCCGGCGATCGTCGGGGGCAAAGAGATGGACTTCACCTACGGCGACTGCAAGGCCGAGATGGACATGATCAACAAGGCGTTCATCGAGACGATGATCGAGGGGGACGCGGAGGGCCGCGGTTTCCAGTACCCGATTCCGACGTACTCGATTACGCGTGATTTTGACTGGTCCGAGACGGAGAACAACCGCCTGCTGTTCACGATGACCGCGAAGTACGGGACGCCGTATTTTTCCAATTATATCAACAGTGACATGGAGCCGGGCGATGTGCGCAGTATGTGCTGCCGCCTGCGCCTTGACCTGAGGGAGCTGCGCAAGAAGACGGGCGGGTTCTTCGGCTCGGGCGAGAGCACAGGGAGCATCGGCGTCGTGACGATCAATCTGCCCCGGATCGCGTTCCTGGCTGCGGATGAGGAGGATTTCTACCGCCGCCTCGACCGGATGATGGATCTCTCGGCGCGCTCGCTGAAGATCAAGAGGGATGTGATCACGAAGCTGCTGGACGAGGGCCTTTATCCGTACACGAAGCGTTACCTCGGTTCCTTCAGCAACCATTTTTCGACGATCGGCCTGATCGGCATGAATGAGGCCGGACTGAATGCGAACTGGCTGCGCATGGATCTGACGCATCCGGAGACGCAGCAGTTCGCGAAGGACGTGCTGAACCATATGCGGGAGCGTCTTGTCATGTATCAGGAGGAGTACGGCGACCTGTACAACCTGGAGGCGACTCCGGCGGAGTCGACGACTTACCGTCTCGCGAAGCATGACCGGGCGCGCTGGCCGGAGATCATCACGGCGGGCAAGCCGGGCGACACGCCTTATTACACGAACAGCTCGCATCTGCCGGTGGATTATACTTCCGACATTTTCGATGCGCTTGACATCCAGGATGAGCTGCAGACGCTCTATACGTCAGGGACAGTCTTCCATGCGTTCCTGGGTGAGCGCCTCCCGGACTGGCGTGCGGCGGCGGCTCTTGTTCGGAAGATTGCCGAGAATTACAGGCTCCCGTATTATACGCTGTCCCCGACATACTCGATCTGCCAGGCGCACGGCTACCTCGACGGGGAGCAGGAGATCTGCCCGGTTTGCGGGGAGCGCACGGAGGTATACAGCCGGATCACGGGTTACTACCGCCCGGTACAGAACTGGAATGACGGCAAGACGCAGGAGTACGCGAACCGGAAGCTGTATGATATCGGACATTCCCGCCTGAAGCGCGGGACAGGCCCGATGTACCGCGCGGGGGAGAGCTGTACGGTAGATCTCGGCGAGAGCGCACAGGCGCCGGTGGCACAGCAGGGGACGGATAGCGGCCGCAGGGATGTGCAGGCGGCGGAGCGGATGGCTGCGGACAGCGGGCAGGCTGCCCCGCAGGCGGTGCCTGAGGCAAGCGCGAAGGTGCTGCTGTTCACGACAAGCACGTGCCCGAACTGCCGCATCGCGAAGGAAATGCTGCGGGATGAGCCGTATGAGCTCGTAGACGCGGAGCAGAACCAGGAGCTCGTGAGCCGGTTCGGCGTCATGCAGGCCCCGACGCTGGTCGTCATGCATGACGGTGAGGTTGACAAGTATGTGAACGCGTCGAATATCAAGCGGTATGTGGACCAGAAGCGTGCCTGAAAGGAGGCAGCCGGTTTAGCTGTTTCTGGATAAATTGATAAAACGGATAGGGTCAATGAATCTACCCTATCCGTTTTGAAAGAGAAGCTGTGATCGATATCGGTCACAGCTTCTCTTTTGAGACGATTCTTCACGATGGTTCCGTAATCAGAGCAGCGCGAGGTTCTGCAGCGCCTTGTCTGACAGAATCACGTCGAAATGTTCTTTGAAGTAGGAGTCCATACCGGGTATGAACTTGCAGGCAAGCGCATACTCGGAAAGGATATTGCAGGTCTTGTTGAACTGCCCGGCCTCGCAGTCAGCCTTGCGCAGCAGCAGATAGTACTGGCCGCTCTCCGGCTCTTTGTAGAGGGAATTCGGGCCGTCGTACACAGATCCGAGCACCTTTGCGGCATGGATCGCGTCGTCGAGCGAGAAAAACAGATAGGAGCGCGTCAGGTTGCCGAGCTCCTCGTCATTGTCGCCCGGAGCCTCCGCGGCATCCTCAGCCTGTGCGGCCGGGCTGTCTGCGGCTTTCTGTGCGGCACGCTTCCTTGCCTCGCTGATTTTCTTGATCAGGCCGAGAATATCGTCTGCGCCCTCGATCTTATCCTTGAGATCAGAATACGAGAGGACCGCGTCGTGGCCGGAGCTTTCCGGTGAGAACCTGGCAAATCTTGTATCGAGTTCATCCGGATCCTCTACTTTGGTGATAATGATCAGAATCGCCTCCATCGAGAGCGGAATCGCTTCTACTACAAGAGGTATATTGTCAGCCTCAAAGCCGAGATCCTGCGCGGCGAGCTGCATCATATCCTGGAACAGCGCGCGTGCCTTCTCGGAGCCGTATGCGAGCTCGTTGAGGTTGATTTCCCTGCTGGCAAGGTCTTCCCTGGTGAGGGTACAGCGAATTTGCCTGTCATTGATTTTTTCTATTTTCATTCAATCACTTCCTTACCTGATTTGCAGTTGGTTGTTTAATATTATATTACTGATTATACACTCAGTCAGGCCCTATTGTAAAGTGGATAAATTTGATTAAAAATCACTTGCAAATCGTACACATATTATATATAATATACAACAGAAGGGTTAAAGAAACATTGCAGAAAGGAGGTCATGGGCACACTGTATTTCCCTGCTGACAGATGTCAGAGCCCTTCGCTGTTTTTTACGCATTATAATCAATTTCTTTATATTACGCAAGTAAATTTTAAATCAATCCGCATGGGCATTCCTGGATGGTGCACGCATCGCGAAGCGTGTTGCTGTGAACGGCCGGGCTGTGGACAACAGCTCCGGATGGTGCTCCCGGCCGGATTGAAGTTAAGCAGACGGACATAGAATATCAGAGGTCAGGAATACATATATCACATACGCACCTTCCGATTTTCCATGTACAAAGCAAAGGAGAAGATGAGTAACACAATGAGGAAAGATGAACGCAGGCCAGAGCCGCAGGGCGCCTGTCACGGGGATGATAGCGGCGGGCGCCGGTTGCCGTATGAGGCAGGCGGCGCATATGAACTCCCGCGCGCGCCGGTGGCTGAGGCACACAGCGGCGCATATGCAGCTGCTGACGCGCTCAGGTCGGAGCTTCGGGGCTACGAGCGGGCCGGGACGCACCTGTATCTTGACGGCCATCCGGGGACGGCAGATGAGATCGCGCGTGCGTGCCTGCTGTCGGAGGATTCCGCGTATATGCGGGATTTTATCGGAGACGAGCACGAGTGCATCACGGAGATCCATTTCATAAAAATCGCGGAGGATCAGGTATTTCAGGAAAGGAAAAGCAGCCGCTGAGCGGCAATCCCTTATGCATTTTCTTAATTTTTTAATAAACCTGGCCGAAAATAATGACGATTTTTGCGTGAACTGGTATAATGTGAACACTTAGCGAGGTATTTACGAACGGTATAATGGCGGGTGAAACATCGGGGTGTATTGCCCGGAGACACCTGGTTTTGGGGGAGCGGCCGATGGGAGTATCGGCTTTCGGATGTGGGGTGCAATGAAAGGGGAAATACAGTGATGGATCACAGAAAAAAGGTATTTCGGCGGCTGGCCGCCGCGATTGCGGCGGTCGGCCTGCTGTCTATTCTGTTTGTATGTATTGTGAAATTTGTGCCTGCTTCGAAGCGCATGGGCCCGGAGGAATACTTTGGGACAATCGGAGAGGGAGAGGCTGTAGTTATTTTTGAGGATCATATCGCGCAGCAGCGTGCGCAGATCATCGACGGGAATGTCTATCTGGATTATACGCTGGTGCAGAGTGAGATCAATTCACGTTTCCATTGGGACGCGTCGGTCGGCCTGATGCTCTTTACGACGGCGGAGCAGATCTTTGAGATCGCTCCGAACGGGACGTCGTATACGGTGGATGGGGAGAGCTTTGACGCGGGATACGAGATTGTGAAGACCACCTCGTCGGGTATGCTGCTGTCGATGAATTTCCTGCAGCAGTATTCCGATGTGAATTGTGCTGTGTACGATACGCCCTCGCGTGTCGTGATTACGCAGGGCAGCACGCAGATTACGTCCGCTGTTGCCGCCAAATCGTGCGCGGTGCGTTATCAGGGCGGGATCAAGAGCCCGATCCTGACTGAGATCGACGCGGGAACTGTAGTGACTGTGCTGACACAGATGGAGAACTGGTCGGAGGTAATGACGGAGGACGGCTATATCGGTTATGTCAAAAACAACAGGCTGCGGGAGGTGCAGGAGACGACGCGTGAGACGTATTATCAGGGCGCGCCGTACACGTGCATTACAAGGGATGACCGGGTGAACCTTGTCTGGCATCAGATCAATTATCCCGAGATGAACGCGGAGCTTGAGGAGGATATCGCGTCCGTGAGCGGCGTCAATGTCATCTCGCCGACATGGTATTTCCTGCAGGACAGTTCCGGGGAGATTTTGTCGTATGCGGATGCGTCCTATGTGGAGCGGGCGCACGCGGCGGGTATGCAGGTGTGGGCGCTGATCAGCAATTTCAGCCCGGACGTCAGCACGACGGCGCTGCTGTCGTCGAGGGCAGCGCGGCAGAAGGTGCAGGATTATCTGGTCAATGAGGCGCTGACGCTCGGCTTTGACGGTATCAATATCGATTTTGAGAGCATTGCGCAGGAGGCAGGCTACGATTATGTCCAGTTCATGCGCGAGCTGTCAATCCTGTGCCGGAAGAATCAGATCATCCTGTCTGTTGACGTTCCCGTGCCGATGGATTTTTCCAGGTATTACAACCGCAGGGAGCTTGGCACGGTGTGTGATTATGTGATCGTGATGGGGTATGACGAGCACTATGCGGGCTCGGATCTTGTCGGCAGCGTGGCTTCGATGGATTTTGAGAGAGCCGGCATCGAGAATATGCTGCTTGAGATGCCTGCGGCGAAGCTGATCAGTGCGATCCCGTTTTATACGAGGCTCTGGTATACGCAGACCGCAGAGGACGGCTCGCAGCAGGTGACGAGCGAGGCGCTCTCGATGGACCAGGCGGATCAGGTGCTTGCGGATGCAGGCGTCACGCCGGTATACGATGAGAGCACAGGGCAGCAGTATGCCGAGTGGACGAACGCGGAGGGGCAGCTCTGCCAGGTGTGGCTGGAGGATGAGCAGTCTGTCGCGGCACGCGCCGCGCTGACCGGCCGGTATGGCCTCGCCGGGATCGCCGAGTGGGTCCTTGGGAATGAGCAGGACTGGGTGTGGGAGCTGATCTCGGAAGCGATCGCGTGATGATCCGAGGATATGGACTATTGTTCAGGCCGAATTTGCATATTTGCTGTGCGGTTGCCGGAGAATAGGATTTTGCAATGTTCCATGCTTGCGGATAGTGTCCAAAAGCTTTATAATCAGCGTAGTATACAGTCTGACGTTACTGTTCAGCATGAAATTACCCGGAGTGGATGGAAACAGGTCAAAGCAGTGAGTGACCGGTTGCGGAGCGGTTCCTGTATATTGGTTATGAAGAGAAACAGGATGATTTGGCGGCCGGAGGAGCCGTCCGGGAGGAGAAATGTTAATTTCTATCGTGATACCCTGCTATAATTCAGAAAAGGTAATCCGACGGGAAGTCGAGCTGATCATAGCGGAGTTTGAAAAAAATGAGGGATATGAGTGTGAGCTTGTGCTGGTGAACGACGGTTCGCGTGACGATACCTTCGGCGAGATCAGGCGGCTTGGCGCGGACTATCCGAATGTCTGCGGCGTCAACTTGATGCGCAATTTCGGGCAGCACAATGCGCTGATGGCGGCGCTGCATTATACGAGCGGTGGTTTTGTGATGGGGATGGATGACGATATGCAGACGCATCCGTCGCAGATGTTCAAGCTCATCCATAAGCTCGAGGAGGGCTATGACCTCGTCTATGGCGTCTACCCGGTGCGGAAGAATTCTCCGCTGAAGAATTTTACGAGCCTGCTGAACAAGGTCAGCTCGCGTGTCATGCTGGGCAGGCCGAAGGAGATTGTCTCGAGCAATTTCTGGGTCATCACATCGGCTGTCAGGGATGAGGTCGTCAAGTACGACAGCTTCAATCCATACATAGACGCGATCTTTTACCGCGTCACGCACAATATCGGCAATGTCGAGATCGAGCATTTCAAGAGGGAGGTCGGCAGCTCGAATTATACGTTCAGGAAGCTGGTGACGCTCTGGCTCGCCTATTGGAATTTCTCGGTGATCCCGCTGCGCGTGTCGTTTTATCTGGGGCTTGGTTCGGCGGCGGCGGGCGTGCTGATCGCGATCTGGCTGGTGATCAACAAGATCATGGATCCGGACATCCCGGTCGGCTGGTCGTCGACGGTCTGCGTCATGGTGCTGTTTTTCGGGCTGGTGCTGCTGATGCTCGGCGTTGTCGGGGAGTACCTTGGGAAGATCATCCTGATCCTGAACAAGACGCCGCAGTATATCGTGCGCGAGACCGTGAACGCGCCGGGTGGCCGGAGCCTGTCCACGATGGTGAAGGAGATCGCGAGGGCTGAGGCGGCGTGCGCCGAAGCGCCAACGTGTGCCGAAGCGGGAGCCGGTGCGGCAGAGGCAGGAGCAAAGTATGCCGAAGCGGAGGCAGCGAGTGCCGAAGCAGGAACTGATACGGCAAAGGCTGAGGCGGCGTGCGCGGGGGACGGAGCGAAAGCGCAGGCTCCGGGGCCGGCATCGGGGGAATGCAGCTCGGATGGGAAGTCTCCGGGCGGACATGATGCCGGGGAGCGGATTTCAGGACGGTGTGGATCAGGGACACACGGATGAAGGGGACGTGGCGTATGAAGAAGATTTTGATTCTGGGCGCCAGCGTATATCAGGTGCCTTTGATCCGTGCTGCGAAACGCATGGGATTGTATACAGTTGTGGCGAGCGTTCCCGGAGAGTATCCGGGTTTTGCCCTGGCGGATCAGGTCTACCGGATCGATACGACGGACAAGGAAGCGATCCTCGGGGCGGCACAGCAGGAGCAGATAGACGGGATCTGTACGTCCGGAACGGATGTGGCGGTCGCGACGATCGGCTACGTGTGTGAGCATATGAAGCTTGCCGGGCTGTCGGAGGAGGCTGCGGCGCGGGCCACGGACAAGGCCAGGATGAAGGAGGCGTTCCAGGCGGGCGGTGTCTGCGCGGCATCGTTCGTGCGGGCATCGGGCTATGAGGAGGTCTGCGCTGCTGCTGAGAAGATCGGATATCCTGTCGTCGTCAAGCGTGTCGACAGCTCAGGCAGCCGTGGGATCACGATTGTCCATGGGCGGGATGGGCTCGAACAGGCTTACCGGGACGCGATGGCGCGCACCTTCAGGCCGTATGTGCTTGTCGAGGAGAAGCTCGGCGGCACGGAGATCGGCGTGGATGGGGTCGTACAGGACGGGCGGCTGGTTTTTCTCGCCCCGCATGACAAGTTCGTGTACCGCAGCAGCCGGATCACGATTCCTGCGGGGCATGGGTTCCCCTACCGGGGGCCGGGGCGGGTGCACCGGGAGATCAGGAGGCAGATGGAGCTGGCGATCGCTGCGCTTGGCCTTGACAACTGTTCTGTGAATGCGGACGTTTTTGTGGACGGAGACCGTGTCTCAGTGATTGAGATGGGCGGCCGGACCGGGGCAACGTGCATTCCCGAGCTGATCTCGATGTATTACGGATTTGATTTTTATGAAAAAATCCTGCAGAATGCTCTTGGCATCCCGCTCGATTTCACTCCTCGGTGTGAGGGCGTGCCATGTATGGCGAAGCTGCTGATGAGCCCGGTGGACGGCGTGCTTACGGCGGTCGACGAGGAGCGCTTAGAGGAGCTGCGGTCGTACGGCGTGCAGGTTGCGGTCGACTTCCCGGTGGGGCACAGGGTGGATGAGATGGTGGACGGGACGACGCGGATCGGCCATGTGATCGCGCGGGCGGGCAGCGTTGAGGAGTTCGACGCGCTGATGGCGCGTGTCTACGGCTGCATTGAGGTGAACGGGACGCCTCTGGAGGACTTATGGAGAAAATAAAGAATTATCTGTTTCTGCATCTGAGCGTCGTGTTGTTTTCCTTTACAGGTGTCTGCTCGAAATTCGCGTCCAACGCGTTTAACGATGGGGGCCTGCGCAATCCGCGGCTGTACGTCTTCGTGTTCCTGATGTTCCTTGACTGCTTTGTCTACGCGATCCTGTGGCAGAAGATTATCAAGCGGTTCGACCTGAACATCGGCTACGCGAACCGCAGCGTCTACCTCGTATGGAGCCAGGTCTGGGCGGTGCTGATCTTTCACGAGACGCTGACGGCGCACAATGTGATTGGGATGCTGATCGTCCTGGCCGGGGTCGTGACCGTGTCGCTGTCGGCGGAGCGGGAATCATAGAATACAGGTTCATTTGTTCCCGGCTGTAAGGGTTGCGGGCATATGTCCTGATCATGCGGGTGAATCAATGCATGAATGGGTATAAAAGGAGCGGGCTATGAATCCTTTCTTTTTTATTATGTTTGCGGGTACTTTTTTTACGGCGATCTCCCAGGTGCTGCTCAAACAGAGCGCCGGGCGCCCGCATAAGAGCATTCTCTATGAATATCTGAACTGGCGCGTGATCACGGCGTACGGCATTTCCTTTACCGTGCTGCTGCTGAACACATATGCGTTTACGCGCGTCGACCTCAAATACGGGGCTGTGATCGACACGTTCAGCTATGCGTTTGTGATGGTTCTCTCGTATTTCCTGCTCAGGGAGAAATTTACGAAGGGGCAGCTGATCGGGAACCTGATGATTATTGCGGGGGTGCTGGTGTATACGTTGTGAGTCCGGCCATGTTGGCGGGAGTCTGTAATGCGTCATATCTGCACAAGAGTTCGCATAGGATGTGGTAACACTGTCCGGAGCGTTTCATTTCAATGGTTCAAAGATTCAGGGGAAAAATATCCAGATTTATTACAGTTAAAAAAGCGGCGGCGCTGCTTCTGTTTGCGGTCTGCTTTTTTGCGGGCAGGGCTGCCGCACAGGTCCGAGGTGCGGTTCTGCCCGCTTCGGCTGACGGGAACTGGGGACTGAGTTTCCAGGAGGAAGGGAAACCGCCGGTGGGCAATGCATCGCGGGAGGAGCTCGCAAAATATGACGCATGGTATGCCGGAGATGAGGATAAGAACGTGATTTATCTGACGTTTGACTGCGGATATGAGAACGGGAATACACCGGCAATCCTGGCAGCGCTGAAAAAGCATCAGGTTCCGGCGACGTTTTTCGTGGTGGGGAATTTTGTGAAGGATAACCCGGAGCTGATCAGGCAGATTCTGGCGGACGGTCATACGGTCGGCAATCATACGAGCCATCACCCGGATATGTCGAAGATTTCGGATATGGATCCGTTCAAAAAAGAGATCACAGAACTCGAGGAGGCAGTTTATCAGGCGTCCGGGCAGCAGGTATCGAAGTATTACAGGCCTCCTCAGGGCAAATACAGCGAGAGCAACCTGAAAATGGCGCAGGAGCTCGGCTATCAGACCTTCTTCTGGAGCCTCGCCTATGTCGACTGGTACACAGATAACCAGCCGACAAAAGAGGAAGCGTTCGAGAAGCTGCTTGGCCGTATCCATCCCGGCGCAATCGTGCTGCTGCACAATACGTCATCCACAAACGGGGCGATCCTCGACGAGCTGCTGACGAAGTGGGAAGAAATGGGGTACACGTTCGGGGCGCTCGGGGATCTGGAGCGGTGAAATGCATAGCTCTGAGTCTGTGATCTTGACCGACCGGCTTACGTATGAGGCGAGGGAAGCCGGTTCGTTCCTGGCTGCCATTGCAAGGGCACGCCGTGACAGCGCGAAGAGTCTTGCGTTCCTCGCGGGCGGCGGGATGGTGGCGCCGATACGGTGCTGAAAATTTGCACCATTCATGAAAATTATAGGAAACGACCAAAGTCGTTTCCTATAAATAAACAGAAAACAGCGGATTGCGGATTTTATGAGGGATAACGACTGTGGTACAGGAAGACTGTGTCGGTTGTTATCCTCCTTATGTATTATTTATTTAATATAATTGACAATAATTTGTAATCGTATTAGAATAAATGCATAATAAATGGGAATATAATGAAAGCCTGACCGTCCGGGACGCGATGGCGGTTCGCATTGGTAAGGCAGGGAGATGAGACGGATGCGATCATATACAGGGAAGAAATACAGTATCTGGCAGCTCACAGGTATGCTGCTTGGCTGTATGCTGCTGTTGGCTTTGGCTGTTCCAATGAGGAGGGCGGAGGCCGAGTCGGCTGGAATATGGCAGGTGGATCCGGCGAGTGATTCGATCACTGTGCAGTGGAATTCTATGGGGGATGAGGATACTGTAGTGCAGTACAATGTGTATGTGGGTACGTCCGCACAGGATGCGGTGCTTTTCGCAAGCTTTGATTCGTCTGTGACGACTGCGACGGTCAGCGGATTGGCAGCCGGGAGCACCAGATATATCAAGGTTACGTATGATTATTGGAATCCCAATCAGACGCGATACTATACGAAGGATGTGGGGTATCTCTCCAATGCGCGGACGACCCCGGCCAAGGTGAAGAATGTCCGGCAGGATAAATGGTATCTTGTCGCGAGGGTCTTCTGGGCAAGATGGGATAAGCTTGATTCGGTCGACGGATATGAATACGAGGTCAGGACGAGCGGCGGGAAATCAGTGGCAAAGGGGACAGTGGCCGGCCCGGCTGTCAAAGTGGGCGGCATCTCCAACCAGAAGATTTATACGGTGCGGGCGAGGGGGTACGTGGACATTGCCGGGCAGCGGCGCTATGGCACATGGTCGGGCAAGATCTACTGTTTCACGCAGCCGCAGGTCAACAAGGCTGCGGTATCGGCGGACAATAAGCTGACTGTCAAATGGGACAAGGTATCCGGCGCGACAGGCTATGAGATTTATGTTTCCACGAAGAAGACTTCAGGTTATAAGAAAGTAAAGACCGTGGACAAGAGCAAGACATCCGCCACGATCTCAAAGGTCAATGGCAAGGCGGTTTCCGCAAAGAGAAAGTATTATGTGTATGTCGTGGCAAAGAAAAAGGTCGGCACGAAGACCTACAGGAGCGGGAAACTCCGTTACTGGAATACCAAAAATACGTCGGTCGGATACTTTTAGACTCTGTCTGTGCGGGCGTAGGAGAGGTATTGCTGCAGCCGGGTCAGGAATGCCGCGGCGTGTCCGGATCAAAGGTCACGGATGTCCGGCATTTTGGAGGCGCTGTGATTGATGGAAGAGAATCTGCTGCAAAAGCTTGAACAGTACGGGGAGTCCGATTTTTATCCGCTGCATATGCCCGGGCACAAGCGGCGGGCCGGTTTTTTCAGTGATCCATATAAGATTGATATCACGGAGATAGACGGTTTTGACAATCTGTTCCATGCGGAAAATGTCCTGCGTGAGGCTCAGCTCCGGGCGGCACGGCTTTATGGATCGGAAGAGACGTATTACCTGGTGAACGGCAGCACGGGCGGGATCCTGGCTGCCGTGTCGGCCTGCACGGGACGTGGAGGCCATATTTTGATGGCGCGCAACAGTCATAAGGCATCGTATCATGCGGCCTGGCTGAATGGCCTGCGGGTATCGTATCTGTACCCGCCGACAGACCCGGCGCGGCTGATTCACGGAAGTATTCCGCCGGAGGCGGTCAAGGATGCCCTGGAGCGGCATCCGGATATCGGAGCGGTCCTGATCACATCGCCGACGTATGACGGTGTCGTCTCGGATATCCGCGCGATTGCGCAGGTTGTCCATGATGCAGGCGCGGCCCTGATTGTCGATGAGGCGCACGGCGCACATTTCGCGATGCATCCGTTTTTCCCGGAGCCTGCGCTTCGGTGCGGCGCGGATCTGGTGGTCAACAGTATGCACAAGACGCTCCCGTCCCTGACGCAGACGGCCCTGCTGCACGTGCAGGGGCCGCGCGTCGACCGCAGGCGGCTCCGCAGCTTTCTGGGGGTCTATCAGAGCAGCAGCCCGAGCTATGTGCTGATGGCCGGGATGGACGCGTGCGTCTGTGAGCTGATGAAGAACAGGGAGAGTCTGTACGGGGAGTTCGTGGAGCGGCTGACGGCGCTGCGGGCGGAGCTTCGCCGGATGGAGCATCTGGAGCTGGTGGGGGCAGGCGGAGAACCCGGTGCACAGCCGTTTACAGTGTTTGCCTGTGACCCGTCTAAGATCCTGATCTCGACACACCGCAGCAATCTCAACGGGCCGCAGCTTGCACGGTTGCTCCGTGAACAATATCACCTTGAGCCGGAGATGGAGACAGTGTGCTGCGTGACGGCGATTATGACCGTGTCCGATACGCAGGAGGGCTTCGACCGGCTGCGGAGGGCGCTGCTCGAGATCGACGC